>CASEML010000116.1 GCA_949289145.1 uncultured Eubacteriales bacterium
AAGCGTGAAGCCCCCCTCAAGATGAGATATCCCTGCGAAAGCAGTAAGACCCCTTAAAGAGTATGAGGTAGATAGGACAGAGGTGTAAGTGCAGCAATGCATTGAGCTGACTGTTACTAATCGGTCGATGGCTTGACCAAAAATCTTGGAATCCATGTGAAATTTTGAAGGTATAAACCTATGATATAATCCTCGATAGCTCAATGGTAGAGCACACGGCTGTTAACCGTGGGGTTGTAGGTTCGAGCCCTACTCGGGGAGTTTTGCATGTAAAGGACTTATAAGAAGAGAAAAGGAAGAAATGAAATAAGTAAGTGCATGCACCGCACGTAAGAGGCCGGAATAAGGTCGATAAGTGCCCATAGAGAGGCTCCTTGGTCAAGCGGTTAAGACATCGCCCTTTCACGGCGGTAACACGGGTTCGATTCCCGTAGGAGTCATTTGAAATAAAACTTTTGTCATAAAAGTTTTATTTTAGAATATAATTAAATATATAGATATGGCGACATAGCCAAGCGGTAAGGCGTGGGTCTGCAACACCCTGATCACCAGTTCGAATCTGGTTGTCGCCTCTTTTAGAGCCCCATAAACATTGTGTTTGTGGGGACTTTTTGTTTTGAGAAGATTATATTATAAGAAGTATTAAAAAAAGATAAAATTGGGGTTGCAATTTTTTAAGAATGTGTTATAATAAAATCACTTAAATCAAAGGCGATTTAGTACCAAAAGTACTAAGTTGCCTTTTTTTATGTTCTTATATTTAAAAGCGCTTGGAACATAAAGGAATAAAAATGAATGAGAGGTCTATTGTTATGAGTATTAATAGTGGCGATTGTGCTTTTATTATCTTTTCAGCAGCGCTGGTGTTCCTGATGACACCGGGACTTGCATTCTTCTATGCAGGTATGGTACGACGTAAAAACTGTTCAAATACATTATTATCTTGTCTCTTTATCTGTGGTCTTGCATCCATTATGTGGATTGTATGCGGATATTCGCTGGCTTTTGGCACAGACCACGGCGGCATCATTGGCGGACTAAATCACCTATTTTTTCAAGGTGTAGGTATGGAGCCTAATCCTGCATATGCAGGAACAATTCCAGAAACATTATTTGCAGCATTTCAGATGATGTTTTCTATTATTACACCGGCGTTAATCTGCGGAGCTTTGGCAGAAAGAATGAAATTTTCTAGATTATTTATTTTCATCGGTGTATGGTTATTAATTGTTTATTATCCATTGGCTCATATGGTATGGGGAGATGGAGGTTTCTTAAAAGAAATCGGTTCTCTTGACTTTGCTGGAGGAAATGTAGTACATATCAGTTCTGGTGTTACCGGCTTAGTTGCCTGCATTCTCCTTGGAAAACGTAGAGGTTATGGGATGGTTTCCTATAAGCCTCACAATGTTCCATTAGTTGTTTTAGGTGCCGGACTGCTTTGGTTCGGATGGTTTGGATTCAATGCAGGAAGTGCATTGGCAGCAGAAGGTTTGGCAGTTCATGCATTGCTAACTACCAATACATCTGCAGCAGCAGCTATGCTGTCATGGATTACCATTGAAAAACTGGTATTTAAAAAGGTTACTATGGTTGGTGCTGCTACTGGTGCAGTAGTTGGGTTGGTTGCTATCACTCCAGGTGCAGGATATGTACCTCTTTGGTCATCCATTATTATTGGTGCATTGGTAAGTCCGATTTGTTTCTTCTTTATGTCTAAAGTTAAGAAAAAATTTGGTTATGATGATACATTGGACGCTTTCGGATGTCATGGAATCGGCGGTGTCTGGGGCGGTATTGCTACTGGTATTTTTGCACAGAAATCTATCAATCCGGATGCGGTAAGATGGAATGGGCTTATTTTTGGTGAAACAAAACTGTTCCTTGTTCAGATAGAAAGTATTATAATAACTGTAGTGTTTGCGGTAGTGGCAACTTTTGTAATTGTAAAAGTTATGAAGTTGTTTGGCGATATCAGAGTATCACAGGAGGCAGAGGCATTGGGATTGGATTTAGCAGAAAGCAACGAATCTGCATATCCTGCATTTAATGGTTTGGATTAATTAAGTTGAAGTAGAGGTAAATGTATGAAAAAAATTGAAGCAATTATTCGACCGGAAAAATTAGAGCAGTTGAAGGATGCTTTGCTGGAAGCAAAAGTACCCGGAATCACCATTAATCAGGTCAGTGGATGTGGAAATCAGTATGGTTTTAAGGAACACGTCAGGGCCAGTGAGATTATTTTAAATACACTTCCAAAGGTAGAAATAAAAGTGGTAATCCCAGATGAAAGGTTGGAAGAAATCATTAATATTATCTGTGATATTGCAAAAACAGATAATGTAGGTGACGGAAAGATTTTTGTAATGGACGTGGTAGAATGTGTCCGTATCCGTACTAACGAACGGGGAGAGGGCGCGTTGTAGACTCATACTGTTTCTATTTTCCAAGAAAATGCTTTTGGCAAAAGGTTGCCGAAAGCATTTTTTTTGGTATAATGAAAAGGTAGTAAAGCCACGTTTTGCAGATATAAAAAGAGAACGGAGTATCTTATGAAGCTGAGAGAGCTAATTGATAAACTGGAAATAGAAGAAACATTGACCACAGAAGAATGGACAAGACTTCTGAATCATTTTACGCAGGAGGATGCAGCCTATGCAGCAGATAAAGCACGAACCATTGCCGATGAGATTTATGGAAAAGAAATTTATATTCGTGGATTAATTGAATTTACCAATTATTGTAAAAATGATTGCTATTATTGTGGGATTCGCAGAAGTAATGAAAAGGTAGAGCGATATCGGCTTACCAGAGGACAGATACTTGACTGCTGCCATACAGGATGGAAACTGGGTTACCGGACTTTTGTACTGCAGGGTGGAGAAGATGGCTTTTATACCGATTCATGGTATCAGGAGACTATCGGAAAGATTAAAGAAGCATATCCGGATTGTGCGCTTACTTTGTCTTTAGGAGAACGTTCTAAAGAAAGCTATCAAAGACTTTATGATGCAGGAGCCGACCGTTATCTGCTTCGGCATGAAACTGCCAATCAGCAGCATTATGGGAGGTTACATCCAAAAGAACTGAGCCTGAAAAATAGGAAAGAGTGTTTATGGGGGTTACGGGAAATCGGTTATCAGGTGGGCTGTGGTTTTATGGTGGGATCACCGTATCAAACCTCGAAAGAATTGGCGGAGGATATGAAATTCATTCATGAGCTAAAGCCTCATATGGTAGGCATAGGACCCTTTATTCCTCAAAAAGATACGCCATTTGCGCAAGAGACTCAGGGAAGCCTTAGGCTAACCTTATTTTTGTTAAGTTTGATTCGAATTATGGAAAAGCACGTACTGTTGCCGGCTACCACGGCGTTGGGAACCATTGACCCTAAAGGCCGGGAACTGGGAATTTTGGCTGGCGCCAATGTTATTATGCCAAATCTTTCACCGGTAGACGTACGGGAAAAATATAAATTGTATGACAATAAAATTTGTACGGGAGAAGAGGCTGCTGAGTGCAGGGGCTGTATTGACAGGCGCGTTACTTCCATTGGATACCATATTGTAAGTAAAAGAGGAGATTACAAAGCATGAAAAAAAGAGCATTGATCGCCATGAGTGGCGGAGTGGATTCTTCAGTAGCGGCACTTTTAATGAAAGAAAAAGGTTATGACTGCATTGGTGTAACCATGAAATTATATGACAATGAAGAAGTGAGCACTGTGCAGGAAAAAACCTGCTGTACTCTAAGTGATGTGGAAGATGCCAGAGCAGTATGCGCAAAAATTGATATTCCTTATTATGTATTTAATTTTAAAGACAGCTTTAAGGAAAAGGTGATGGATAAATTTGTAGAGGGTTATAAATGCGGCTGTACGCCTAATCCATGTATCGACTGTAATCGGTATCTGAAGTTTGCAGGACTTTATCAGAGGGCAAAGGAATTAGAGTGTGATGTGATCGTGACTGGGCATTATGTGCGCGTTGTACAGGAAGGAGATCGCTTTCATCTGCTAAAAGGAGTGGATGAAAGCAAAGATCAAAGTTATGTATTATATCATCTTACTCAGGAGCAGTTAGCTCATACAGAATTTCCTTTAGGCGGTATGAAAAAGGAACAGGTAAGAAAAATTGCAGAAGAAAATGGTCTTATCAATGCCAGAAAAAAGGAGAGCCAGGACATTTGTTTTATTCCTGATGGGAATTATCGGAATTTTATTGAAAAGACCGGGAAAATTAAAGTGGGAGCCGGTGATTTTGTGGATAAGAAAGGCAATGTGATCGGCCGGCATCAAGGATATTACCAGTACACAATTGGGCAGAGAAAAGGTTTGGGAATTTCGGCAAAGGCACCGTATTATGTGGTGGAAATCATACCGGACAAAAATCAGGTAGTGTTGGGAAGCAATGAAGATTTATTTCATACAGAACTGGTGGCGGAGGATTTTAACTGGATAGAAAAAGGAATTCCTGCAGGCGGTCCCATTCAGGCAAAGGTTCGTTATGGGCATAAGGCGGCAGCAGCAGTGCATGAAATTTTAGAAGATGGAAATGTAGCAGTGCGTTTTGAAGAGCCCCAGCGTGCCTTTACCAAAGGACAGGCGGTGGTGTTGTATCAGGATGATATGGTATTAGGAGGAGGCACAATCGTAGGATATGGAAAGTAGAAAAGTTATAGAACATTACAAATTTTTTCAAAACAAAGAATGTGAATATTTTCCATGCCATAAGACTCAAGATAAGGACAATTTTAACTGCTTATTTTGTTATTGCCCATTATATGCTCTAGGAGAAAAGTGTGGCGGCAATTTCCGTTACACCGAAAAGGGGATAAAGGATTGTTCTAAATGTATGCTGCCTCATGGTGAAAAAGGATATGAATATGTAATGTCCCATATAGACGAAGTTATGAAACTGGGTGGCAATACAGCAGTTTAAATTTCGGCAAAAAAATTCTTGGCAATTCCAACAAAAAGGAATATGATAATAACAACGGATATTTATCAGAAAATAAATAAAAAAAAGAAGAAACAAGGGGCTGTCGGGAAATAGACAGTTCTAAACAGGGGAAGGTTTGACTCATACGAGTCACGCCTTCCCCTGAAATTTATCCTCTAAACAGAGAGAAAGATGACTAACGACAGCCATCTTTCTCTCTGTTCCATGTTATAATGGAACTATGCTAACCAAGGAATATTATAACGACTTTTTTGAAATTGGGCAACAGAAAATTAACTTCAGTTTCTTCGAATTGAGTTTACCCGATGACGATCCAGTCTATACCCTGAAAAACGTAATGGAGGAATTAGATT
>CASEML010000117.1 GCA_949289145.1 uncultured Eubacteriales bacterium
ACGAAGTGCATTGCAACTGAAATGACACAGTTTTCGCCCATTAATGAATGCTTATCATTGTTTGTGACTTTATCAACCATTGCACAAATGGCTAAAATAAAGGCTTTTTTGTGCAAAATAAATAAGAAAGTGTAGAGAGAACATTATGAGCGGAATATTATATGGCATAGGAACAGGCCCGGGAGACCCGGAGTTAATGACACTAAAAGCAGTCAGAAAATTAAAAACAGCAGAGATGATTGCTCTTCCTATTTCAGATAAAACACTGACACGGCCAAAGGTAAAAAGACTTGGATTAGAGGAAGAATATATAAAAAACTCAACAGCTTTTCAGATTGCCTATCAAAACGTACCGGAAATGTTAAAAAAGGAAGTTCTTTTGCTGCCAATGCCGATGATAAAAGACAAAGAACGGTTAAAGAAAATACATGATGAGGCGGCAGAAGCAGTGGCAGAAAAGCTGATGGAAGAGAAAAATATATGCTTTCTAACCTTGGGAGACCCTACTATTTATTCCACCTATCTTTATATTCATAACCGTATTGTGGCAAAAGGGCTTACGGCAGAAATTATCAATGGAATTCCGTCCTTTTGTGCGGCTGCGGCCAGATTAAATACAGGACTGGTGGAAAATAAAGATATGCTGCATGTATTTCCTGCTTCTTATGGCGTGGAGGATTTAGAAAAATATCCGGGTACAAAAGTGTTGATGAAATCTGGAAAAAAGCTTTCAGAAGTAAAGGAAATCTTGACTAACACAAAGCAAAAGGCAATGATGGTGGAAAATTGTGGAATGGCAGGGGAAAAGGTGTATCAAGAATTGTCAAAGATACCGGAGGAAGGAAGCTATTACTCGTTGATCGTTGTGAAATAAGGAGGCCGAATTATGATACATTTTGTGGGTGCCGGTTCCGGTGCTGTGGACTTAATTACTGTCAGGGGAAAACAATTATTAGAGCAGGCAGATGTGATCATTTATGCCGGCTCTTTGGTGAATCCAGAGCTGTTAACATATAAAAAGACAAGCTGTCAGGTATACAACAGTGCCTACATGACTTTAGAAGAAGTAATTGAAGTGATGGAGGAAGCAGAGAGCAGACAATTACAGACCGTGCGGCTTCACACCGGTGATCCCTGCCTTTATGGTGCCATGAAAGAGCAAATGGATATTCTGGAAGAAAAGAATATCCCCTATAAGGTAGTGCCCGGAGTCAGTTCCTTCTGTGGGGTTGCTGCGGCATTAAAAGCAGAATACACGCTTCCGGGCGTGTCCCAGTCAGTGGTTATTACCAGAATGGCAGGCCGTACACCGGTACCGGAAAGAGAAAGCATCCGAAGCTTTGCAAAGCACAAGGCAACCATGGTGATTTTTCTAAGTATGTCTTTGCTTAAGGAATTGCAGCAGGAATTAATAGAAGGCGGCTATGAAAAGGATACGCCGGCAGCGATCGTATACAAGGCAACCTGGCCGGAGGAGCAGGTGTTTCACTGTGAAGTGCAGTCCTTGTATGAAACTGCCAGAGAAAATAATATTACCAAAACTGCATTGATCGTGGTAGGAAATATTTTAGACTCAGGGTATAATCGTTCAGAATTATACAATCCTGCTTTTACCACAGAGTTTCGGCAAGGAAAGGAAGTGTAGCATGGGAAAAATATATATTGTGGGTATAGGGCCGGGCTGCCATGAAGATATGACGCTGCGGGCAGATAAAGCACTGCGTGAAAGTGATGTGATTGCCGGCTACACAGTATACGTGGACTTGGTGCGGGATTATTACAGTGATAAGGAATTTATCTCCACACCTATGATGGGAGAAGTGAACCGTTGCCGCATGGCATTGGAGGAAGCCCAAAAGGGAAAGACTGTATCTATGGTATGTAGTGGAGATGCAGGTGTGTACGGCATGGCTGGCTTGATTTACAAACTTTCTGTAGAATACAAGCCCATGGATATACAGGTAATTCCGGGAATCACATCTGCCTTAAGCGGTGGGGCACTGGCAGGAGCACCCCTTACTCATGATTTTGCAGTGGTCAGCTTAAGCGATCTGCTGACACCTTGGGAAAAAATAGAATGTCGTCTGCGGGAAGCCTCCAAAGCAGATTTTACTCTGTGTCTATACAATCCCTCCAGCAAAAAGCGCCATGATTATTTGGCAAAAGCTTGTGGTATCTGCATGGAATATAAATCAGAGGAAACCGTCTGTGCCATTGCAAAAAATATCGGCAGAGAAGGCGAAGCTTATCAGGTGATGACTCTGAAAGAACTGGCAGTTACACCGGTAGATATGTTTACTACGGTGTTTATCGGAAACAGTCAAAGTCGTGTGATTGACGGAAAGATGGTTACACCGAGAGGATATATGGAGAAAGAGCATGGAAAGAAATAAACTGGTATATCTTATTGGCATAGGCATGGGAGATCCCCATCATCTCATATCTTGTGCAGAACAAAGGATAGCACAGGCAGATATCTATATTGGTGCCAAGAGGATGTTAGAGCCTTTTGAAATTTATCAGGGAAGAAGATTAGTATCCTATAAGCCAAAAGAAATGAAGGAATATTTATTACAGGAACAAGAATGGAACAGTGCTGTGGTATTACTGTCGGGAGACAGCGGGTTCTTCAGCGGAGCCAAGGGAATCTTAGAAGAATTTGCAGATACGCCTTATGAAGTTCAGTGCATTCCCGGAATTTCCAGTCTTTCTTATTTGAGTGCAAAGCTTGGGATGAATTGGGAGGATATGTACATTGCCAGTACCCACGGAAGAAAGGAAAATCTCATAGGAAGAATTGCACAGAATGAAAGAACTTTTGCACTGCTGGGAGGTGGCAGACAGCTGAAAGAACTGTGTGAAAAGCTGCAATACTATGGAATGAATGAGGTTAGACTTTTTGTGGGAGAAAATCTTTCCTACGCCGCCGGTACCATAGAGGAAAGCGAACGAATCATTCAGGGCAGTCCTGCTGAAATGAAAAACCAAAGCTTTGGAAATCTGATCTGCATGATAGCAGAAAATCCCGCCCCTCAAAAGAGGATGGGTGAATTCAAAGACGAAGAATTTATCCGGGGAAAAGTGCCTATGACAAAATGTGAGGTGCGGACAGTCAGTATTGCTAAACTGGATTTGCAGGAAAATTCTGTTTTTTATGACATTGGAGCCGGAACAGGGAGTGTTTCTATAGAAATAGCTGCTAAATATCCGGGAATAAAGGTGTATGCCATAGAAAAAAATGAAGAGGCAGTTTCCCTGATCCAAGAAAATAAACAGAAATTTTGTACAGACAATGTGGAGATTATTTCCGGTGAAGCTTTGGAAATACTGCATAACAGCCAGTTAGACACGCCTACCCATGTGTTTGTAGGCGGCAGCGGCGGCAATTTTAAAGAAATGGCACAGTGGTTATTTACACAGAATCCTAAACTGCACATGGTTGCCAATGCAGTCTCACTTAATTCCATTGCAGAAATATATAAGACGGTGGAAGAATTACAGCTGCAGTTAGAGGTAGTTTCTATGAATGTGAGCAAATCAAAGAAAATGGGTGGATATCATATGATGATGGCAAATAATCCTGTGTATATCTTTACTATAAAAGCGGCGGACAGGTGAGAGCATGAACAAACATTGTAACAGAATTATGATTGCAGGAATCGGCAGCGGCAGCGGTAAAACAACGCTGGTTTGCGGGATTCTTATGGCATTGAAAATGAGGAATCTGAAAGCAGGAAGCTGTAAATGTGGGCCGGACTATATTGACCCTATGTTTCACAGCAGGATTTTTGATGTCCCCTCCATCAATCTTGACCTGTTTTTTACTGCTCCCCAAGTGATGAACTATCTTCTGTGCCGAAATGGGGAGGATCGAGATATTACGGTAATTGAGGGAGTGATGGGATTTTATGACGGACTGTCTATGGATTCTGACCGGGCAAGCTCCTATGAAGTGGCAAAAATGTCAAAGACACCAGTTATCTTAACGGTGTGCTGCAAAGGCATGGCATATTCTGTAGTTCCCCTGATTCGGGGAATCATGGAATTTCGGAAAGACAGTAATATTAAAGGCATCATATTAAATCAAGTATCTGATATGACGTATCTTCAGTTAAAGCCGGTGATGGAACAGGAGCTTGGGATTCCGGTATTGGGACATCTTCCTGTGCTTCAGGAGTTTGTACTGAAAAGCCGACATTTGGGATTGGTGATGCCAAAGGAGCGGGAAAATCTTTCGAAAGAATTGGAACGTCTTGGAAATGTCGTAGAAAGCAATATTAATATAGAAGAAATAATTAAAATTGCGGCACAGGCACCGGAGCTTTCCTGTGAAAATCCACTGGAACATCACAAAAACGTTCCTACACTTCCCAAAACCGTAATTGGTGTGGCAGAAGATGAAGCTTTCTGCTTTTATTACCGGGATAATTTAAAACTCTTAGAAGAATTAGGGTGTAAGCTGGTAAAATTTAGCCCATTGCATGATAAAAAGCTGCCGGAACAGATACAAGGAATTCTGTTAGGAGGCGGTTATCCAGAATTACACCCACAACAGTTAAGCCACAACCAGTCCATGAAGCAAAGTATTCAAAATGCATTGAAGGCAGGAATGCCCTGTATTGCAGAGTGCGGCGGTTTTCAGTATTTACAAAAAAGTCTCTGGGTAAAGGGCGTGGAGTATCCTATGGCAGATGTGATTTCCTCCACTTCTGAGAATACAGGAAAGCTGGTACGTTTTGGATATATTCATTTAAAGGGCAGTAACGCCAATCTGTACTTGAAAGCGGGAGAGGAAATTAAGGCTCATGAATTCCATTATTTCGACAGTACAGATAACGGCGATACCTGTCTTGCGGTAAAACCTTCTGGAAAACGTCAGTGGAAGTGTGTTTACGGAAGAAAAAATTTATTTGCAGGTTACCCTCATTTATATTTCTATTCGAATATTAATTTTGTACAACGATTTATAAAAGCCTGTCAGGAGTGGAAAGTATGATTACGTTAGTGACCGGCGGCAGTGCCAGCGGAAAGTCAGAATATGCAGAAGATTTGGCCTGTGAATTACACAGGAAAAATAAAAATGCCCCTTTTTATTATATTGCAACCATGCAGGCCTTTGACACTGAGGCACAGGAAAAAATAAGGCGCCACAAGGAAATGCGAAAGGAAAAGGGGTTTGTTACGAAAGAATGCTTTTTGGGGCTGAAAGATTTAGAACTGCCAAAGGGAAGCATTGTATTATTGGACTGCATCTCAAACTTAGTAGCAAATGAAATGTTTGACCTTGAGGGTGCGAAAGAAGATACGGTGGTTCATGTGATGGAGGGAATCAGGAAGCTTCACACAGATTGCCGCCATGCGGTGATAGTTACCAATGAAGTTTTCGGGGACAAGAGTAATTATTCGAAAGAAACTATGGAGTATATAAAGTGTTTGGGAGATATTAACCGTCAGATGGCAGCCCTTTGTAAGCGGGTGGTAGAAGTAGTTTATGGAATACCCGTAATACACAAATAGGAGGAAGAAAACATGATACAATCTCTATTGGTAGCTTTTGCCATGTATTCTAAGATACCAGTGCCAAGAGTGGATTGGAATGAAAAGAATATGCGTTACGCTTTGTGCTTTTTTCCCTGGGTGGGCATGGTGATAGGTGTGCTCATGTTTTTTCTCGGCAATTTGCTCTTCACTTTGGGGATTGGAAAACTGTGCTTTTCTGTAGTTATGACACTACTGCCTCTATTTCTTACTGGGGGGATTCATATGGATGGTTTTTTGGATACCACAGATGCCATACACTCCTATGGAGATAAAGAGAAGAAACAACAGATTCTAAAGGATCCAAACTGCGGTGCATTTGCTGTGATTTTTGGTGTGGCATATCTGCTTCTTACGGTGGCAGTATGGAGTGAGTGTACCAGAGAAATGCTGCCTTTTATTGGAGTTACCTATAGCCTTAGCAGAACTTTCAGTGCTTTCAGCATGGCGGCTTTTCCGCTGGCAAGAAATACCGGGCTGGCGGCTGCTTTTCAAAAGGGGGCAAAACGAAAGAACGTAATGGCTGTAATGATCTGTTATTTAGTCATAGAAATTGTTATATTAATGATCTGGAATCCTTGGATGATGGCGGCAGTTATGGCGGCATTTTTTGTGTCTTTCTTGTATCATTATCATCTGTGTAGTAAGGAATTTGGAGGAATCAGCGGCGATTTGGCAGGTTACTTTTTGCAGGTGGCGGAATTACTTTCACTGACCGCTGTCTGTATCGCAGGAAAGGTGGTATTGGCATAATGGCAAAAATTCTTGTTGTGGGCGGTGCCTTTCAGGGAAAAGGTGATTTTGTGAAACATCAATATAAAATAAAAAAGCAGGACATGGTCTGCAGCCTGCCAATGCTAATGGAAGCCATAGAAGATGAAAGATATCCTATTGTAATCAACGGTCTTCATGCTATCATTAGTGAGGCAGTCAGAAAACAGGAAGATATTGGCTTTTTTACAGCGTGGCTTCAAAAAGATTATGGAGGTTTTTGGGAAGGAAGCTGGATTATTATTTCAGATGAGATTGGATGCGGTGTAGTCCCTGTCAGTAAAGAAGAACGGCAGATACGGGAGCAAACAGGAAGATTATTATGTAAAATTTCAGCACAGGCAGATCAGGTGTTTCGTGTCATCTGCGGAATACCTACACAGATTAAGTAAAGGACAGATTGAAATGATTTCATTATGTGCATGTATTGCAGGTTTTTTATTAGACAGGATCTTTGGAGATCCCCAGTGGAGATTTCATCCCATCCGTCTTATGGGTAATTTAATTTCCTTTTGGGAAGGAAAACTTCGAAAAGACCAGAAGGAAGCAGCCATGAAGTGGGCAGGGGTATGGCTGGTAGTGGCAGTGACAATACCAAGTTTGCTGCTGCCGTTTGGTTTGTTAATTATCTGTCAAATAATACACCCACTGCTTCGGTTTTTTGTAGAGAGTTTTCTCTGCTATTTTCTCTTTGCGGCAAAATCTTTAAAAACAGAAAGCATGAAGGTTTATGACAAATTAGTACAAGGTGATTTGGAGGGAGGCAGACAAGCAGTTTCCATGATCGTGGGACGGGATACCCAGAGTCTTACGGAAGAAGGAATTATCAAGGCGGCAATAGAAACAGTGGCAGAAAATACCTCTGACGGTGTGGTGGCTCCGGTGATCTATACCTTACTGGGAGGAGTACCTTTAGGATTTCTGTACAAAGCCATCAATACTATGGATTCCATGGTGGGCTACAAAAATGATAAATACCTGTATTTTGGCAGAGCTGCGGCAAAATTAGATGATGTGGTCAATTTTATACCGGCGCGGATATCGGCTTACCTTATGATTCTGTCGGCTTACCTGCTGGGAGAAGACGGCAAAAATGCATTTAAAATATATAGGCGTGACCGTTATCGACACGCCAGTCCCAATTCCGCCCACACAGAAAGCGTGTGCGCGGGAGCCCTGCGGGTACAGCTGGCAGGAGATGCCTGGTATTTCGGAAAGCTCTATAAAAAGGAATATATCGGAGATGATCTTACCCCTATACAAGTGTCTATGATACCTCGTGCCAATGGACTTATGTATATGACCTCCGCATTGTCACTGATAATTTTTGCAGGAATCCGTTTGTTTTTTATAATGATATAATTTAGGAGGTGAAGGTATAGAATGAGTAAAGCAAAATCCATTATGATTCAGGGAACCATGTCCAATGCAGGGAAAAGTCTTTTAGCGGCAGGACTCTGCAGGATATTTGCACAGGATGGTTATAAGGTAGCACCCTTCAAATCACAGAATATGGCATTAAATTCCTTTATCACCGAAGAAGGATTGGAGATGGGCAGGGCACAGGTAATGCAGGCAGAAGCGGCAGGCATAGCGCCTATAGCTGCCATGAATCCTATTTTATTAAAACCCACCACAGATATGGGCTCTCAGGTAATTGTAAATGGTCGGGTACAGGGAAATATGACTGCCATGGAGTATTACAGAAACAAACAAAAATACATTCCTGCGATATTAGATGCATATCATAGACTGGAAGATGAATATGATATCATTGTGTTGGAAGGTGCAGGAAGTCCCGCAGAAATTAACTTAAAGCAGGATGATATTGTAAATATGGGAATGGCAAAGATGGCAAAAGCACCGGTATTACTGGCAGGGGACATTGACCGGGGTGGTGTGTTTGCTCAGCTTTTGGGCACACTGGCACTGCTGACAGAAGAGGAAAAAGCTTATATAAAAGGTTTGATCGTGAATAAATTTCGGGGCGACAAAAATATTCTCATGCCGGGAATCCATATGTTAGAGGATATGGGAAAGGTACCGGTGCTGGGAATTGTTCCTTACCTTAATGTAGATATTGATGATGAAGACAGCTTAAGTGAACGTTTTTCCAAAAGAGAAACCATCGGTTTGGCAGATATTGCGGTGATTCGCCTGCCTAAAATATCTAATTTTACGGATTTTAATCCTTTTGAGGGAATAGAGGAAGTATCTTTAAGATATGTGAGCCGCCCCGCAGATTTAAAGGAACCAGATGTTATCATTTTACCTGGAAGCAAAAGTACCATAGAAGATATGATGTGGCTTCGGGAAACAGGAATGGAAGCAAAAATAAAGCGTCATGCCTCTTTGGGGAAAATAGTAATTGGTGTTTGCGGCGGTTACCAGATGCTGGGTGAAGTTATACATGATCCGGAAGGGGCAGAGCATCAAGGAAGTATAGCAGGTATGGGATTGCTGCCGGTGGAAACTACGTTTCAGTCTGAAAAAACAAGAACCAGAGTGCAGGGCATGTTCCACAAAGTAGGCGGCAGACTGCAGGGGCTAACCGGAGTTGCATTTGAAGGATATGAAATCCACATGGGAAGTACAAGACGAAAGCAGGGAAGCCCTCTTTCCTTTGTGGCTCAGATGGGAGATGAGGGAGAGAAAAAAGCAGACGGTACCTTTCGAGGAAACGTATATGGAACTTACATTCATGGGATTTTCGATGAGCCTAAGGTAGTGCAGGAAATTATTTCTACTATATTAAAGGAGAAGGGAGTGGATAAGGCAGAGGATTTGGTACTGGATCGTAAGGCATACAAGGAGAAACAATACGATATTCTGGCAGAGGGAGTGCGTCAGAATATGGATATGGAATTTATATACAAAATGATAGAGAAGGGAATGTAAGAGATGCACATGGAACTGGAACATCTTCTTCCACAGGAGATTGAAAAACGCAGTTTTGAAATTATCACCAAAGAATTAGCTGGAAAACAGCTGAATCCAGAGCATGAACTGATCATTAAGCGGTGCATACACACTACCGCAGACTTTGACTATGCAGATAATCTCTGCTTTTCAAAACAAGCAGTACCCAAAGCTTTGAAGGCGCTGCGGCAAGGAGCGGATATTGTAACCGATACCCAGATGGCAAAAGCGGGGATTAATAAAAGAACGCTTGCAAAATTTGGCGGAACAGTACATTGTTTTATCGCTGATGAAGATGTGGCATTAGAAGCAAAAGAGCGTGGTATGACCCGTTCGGCGGCAAGTATGGAAAAGGCTGGAAAACTTAATAAAAAAGTGATTTTTGCCATTGGAAATGCACCTACAGCATTGATAAAATTACATGAAATGATACAAGAAGGAAAAGTAAATCCGGAACTGATTATCGGCGTACCTGTAGGTTTTGTTAATGTGGTGCAGTCAAAGGAACTTATTTTGAAAACAGAAGTCCCCTATATTGTTGCCAGAGGGCGAAAAGGAGGAAGTAATGTGGCGGCAGCCATCTGCAATGCATTATTGTATCAGTTAGTATAGTGTGTCAGTATAGTAATATTTTTACAGTTTTTAAAACTAAATCAAGGAAAATTGTGATAAAAATGTGAATTCAATAGTCAAGTTATACAAAAAATACGAAAAATTTTTTTCACAAATATATGGAAGAAAGATTGACAAAACGGATTTAGGATAATATACTAAGGGCATGGCTTGTTTTAGGTGATTTTGTACCCATTGAAATATACGAAATCAACAGAGCAAATTTAAGTTGTTCATAACAGTGTGAACAGGAGCTGGCACTGTATGGGAACTTTCATTGAAAATTTAAGGAGGAAAGAAAAGTATGGGAGAGAACAGAGTAACTATGAGTTTAATCAAACGCTATGTTAGTGTAATGTTAGTTGCTGCACTTGTTTTAACAGGTATTCAGGTGCCAACAATGGTTTCAGCGGCAGGAGGAGAATCGACAGTGACTGCTGCAACACCGGCAACACCATCAACACCATCAGAACCAACAGATGTACCAACATCTGAAACACCAGATCCAACAGATGTACCAACATCTGAAACACCAGATCCAACAGTAACAGAAACACCGGACCCAACAGTAACAGGAACACCGGACCCAACAGTAACAGAAACACCGGATCCAACAGTAACAGGAACACCAGACCCAACAGTAACAGAAACACCGGACCCAACAGTAACTGTAACACCATCAGAACCAACAGTAACTGTGACACCGGAACCAACAGTAACAGAAACACCGGATCCAACAGGAATTGTAACACCTGTACCAACAGTTACAGTAGTACCTACAAAGACGCCAACAGCTACAGTAGCGCCTACAAAAGCTCCAACAGCTACAGTTGCTCCATCTTATGTGAAGGTAAAATCAATTAAATTGAACGCTAAGAAAATAACATTAGCTAAGAAGGCTTCTGTAACATTAACAGCTACAGTAAACCCAACTAATGCTAAGTATAAAGCAGTAACATGGACATCAAGCAATAAAAAGGTTGCTACAGTATCAAAGAGTGGTAAAGTAACAGCTAAGAATGCTGGTACAGCAATTATTACAGCAACTGTAAAAGACGGCAAGAAAGCTACATGTAAGGTTACAGTATCTAAAAAGACTTCATATAAAGTTACATATAAATTAGCAGGTGGTAAGAACAATGGATTAAACCCAACTTACATCGCTAAAGGCCAGACAGTTAAATTGAATGCTCCTACAAGAAAAGGTTATACTTTTAAAGGCTGGTATGTAAACGGAAAGAAAGTAACAAAACTCAGCAAGGTTACAAAGAAAGTAACAGTAACAGCTAAATGGACAAAAGTAAAAGTTTCTACAACTAAGATTAAGACAGCAAAAGCTTCAGGCAAGAACATTAAGGTTACTTACGCTAAAGTATCAGGAGTAAAGGAATACCAAGTATCATACTCTACAAGCAAGAAGTTTACTTCAAAAACTACAAAAACAGTAACTACAAAGAAAACAAGCGCAACAATTAAGAACCTTACAAAGGGAACTTACTATGTAAGAGTGAAAGCATATAAGCTTGATTCAGCAGGTAACAAAGTATACAGCAAAGCAACATCTGTTAAAAAAGTATCTGTTAAATAGTAATTAAGTTCATACATAGGCGGGTTGTCATAGAAATATGACAACTTGCTTATTTTTTTATTCAAATATGTTGACTTTAAAAAGTAGAAAGATTATAGTAAAAAGAGGATTTAGACGGTTAAGTCCTTGTGTGATATAAATATAGAGAAAGGAATTACAGCTTAAAGAATTTATAAGTAAATAGCTGTATTAGTAAAGTCATTATGAAGAAAATTATTTTAACAGGTGACAGACCAACAGGAAAACTTCATGTGGGACATTATGTGGGTTCCTTAAAAAGACGCGTTGAGTTGCAGAACTCAGGCGAATATGATGATGTTTATATTATGATAGCGGATGCTCAGGCATTGACAGACAATGCAGATAACCCGGAAAAGGTAAGACAGAATATTATCGAAGTGGCACTGGATTATCTTGCATGTGGTTTGGATCCGGAAAAGTCAACTTTATTTATACAGTCACAGATACCTCAGCTTTGTGAGTTATCTTTTTATTATATGAATCTGGTAACTGTATCCAGACTGCAGAGAAATCCCACAGTAAAGGCAGAGATTCAGCAGAGAAATTTTGAGGCCAGTATACCGGTGGGATTTTTTACTTATCCAATCAGTCAGGCGGCAGATATTACAGCATTTAAGGCCACTGTTGTGCCGGTAGGAGAAGACCAGCTTCCTATGCTTGAGCAGACAAAAGAAATTGTACGGAAATTTAACTCAGTATATGGCGAAACGTTGGTGGAGCCGGAGATTCTTCTGCCGGACAATAAGGCGTGTTTAAGGCTGCCGGGAATCGATGGAAAAGCTAAAATGAGTAAATCTCTGGGAAATTGCATTTATTTGTCTGAAGAACCGGAGGATATCAGAAAGAAAGTTATGAGCATGTATACGGACCCAGAACATCTGCGGGTGGAGGACCCTGGAAAATTGGAGGGAAATACGGTATTTATTTATCTGGATGCTTTCTGCAAGGACGAGTATTTTGCAGAATTTCTTCCTGAATATAGCTGCTTAGACGAAATGAAAGCACATTACACCAGAGGCGGTTTGGGTGATGTGAAGGTGAAGAAATTCTTAAATTCTGTACTTCAGGCAGAGCTAGAGCCGGTAAGAAAGAGAAGAAAAGAATATCAGAAGGATATTGAATATGTGTATGACATCTTAAAGAAGGGAAGCGAAAAAGCAGAAAAAACAGCGGCGAAAACCTTAGAAGATGTAAAAAACAGCATGAAGATCAATTATTTTGAAGATAAAGATTTAATTAGTGAGCAAAAAAAGAAATATGAGGAATAAAATATAGAGAAAAAGCTATGAGGTTTTTTATATGATTTCATTACTTTCAAAGATATTTATCAAGGAAGAAGGGAGAATGACCAAACAGGTACGTAAGGCTTATGGCAGTTTGTGCAGCATTGTGGGGATCTGTCTGAATGTTCTTTTGTTTGGAATAAAGTATTTTGCAGGAAGCGTCAGTGGCTCTATTGCCATTACAGCAGATGCATTTAATAATTTGTCTGATGCAGGTTCTTCCTTTATTACTCTGATAGGATTTTGGTATGCAGGGAAAAAGCCGGATCTAGAGCACCCTTTTGGTCATGGCAGATTTGAATATGTATCAGGATTTGTTGTATCTATAGCAATTCTTTTCATGGGAGCAGAGCTTGCAAAATCCTCGGTGGAAAAGATAATTCATCCTGAGGATATAGACACAGGAAATCTTGCCATGGCAATCCTTGTGATATCCATTGTAATAAAAATCTACATGGCATTTTATAATAAGAAAATCGGCAAAAAAATAGGCTCTGCAGCCATGGAGGCTACATCATTAGACAGCCTTAGTGATACGATTGCCACCACAGTAGTTTTGTTTTCCATGCTGGTCATGCGGTTTACAGGAATCAATATTGATGGTATTTGCGGTGTTTTAGTGGCGATTTTTATTTTATATGCAGGTTACAGCGCTGCGAAAGATACGATCAGTCCGCTATTGGGGAAAGTGCCGGAACCGGAACTGGTGGAGCAGATAGAGCAGATTGTGATGTCGCATGAGGAAATTCTCGGCACACATGATTTGATCGTTCATGATTATGGTCCAGGAAGATTGATGATTTCACTTCATGCAGAAGTTCCGGGAAATGGGGATATCTTTGTGCTGCATGATGAAATTGACCTGATAGAGAGAGAATTAAAAGAAAAGCTGGGATGTGAAGCTGTAATACATATGGATCCTATCGAATTAGATAATGAGCTGGCAAAAGAAATTGGGAAAAAGCTGGCAGAGCAGTTGAAGGAAATCGAAGAAACAATAACCATACATGATTTTCGTATGGTAAGCGGTCCGACGCATACTACTTTAATTTTTGATGTGGTAGTCCCTTATAGCATAAAGCTGACAGATGAGGAAGTTACAGAGCAAGTGCAGGCTCAGGTACAGAAGTTAGATCCTTCTTACATCGCAGTGGTTAATATAGACAAAGCTTATGTGAAATAGAAAAATGCACAAAATATTCATTTGTACTTGTTAAAAAGTGTACGATATGCTAAAATAATGTATAGGATTTTTTGGGGAAAAATAATTAAAAAGGGAACATTATGAGGTACAGGGAGGAAAGGTATATGAAGAAAAAAATATCAGTTAATATTAAGATTAATGCAATTGTACTAGTGGCAATCTTGATTACGGCAGCTTTAAATGTTTGGGCCGTTAATTCTGCCATCAGCAAAAGTTATGGTCAGCTTATTGAACATTACATTGCCGACATAGCTTATGGGTATGGGCAAGTAGTGCAGGAGGCTGTGGAACTGCAGGGAGAGGACGCTTTTACATCAGAGGATTTGATTAACCGGTTAAGTGGCATTGCTATTCAAGATATGGAAAGCAGTTATGCTTACATGGCATCCTTAGATGGTACTATGTTGTATCATCCAACCGCAGAGAAGATAGGTCAGCCGGTAGAAAACAGTGTAGTACAAGGTATTGTGGCTGACTTGAAGGCAGGAATATCCCATGACACAGAAGTAATAGAATACGAATATAATGGTTCAACTAAGTATGCGGGAATTTTTGTGGACGAAGAAAGAGGATATATGTTGATTATCACTGCTGATAAAAATGAGATGTTTCAGGTGTTAACTAATATGAAAATGCAGCTGGTGTTAGTGGATCTTGTTGCGTTAGTGGTGAGTCTGGTGTTTTCCTGTATTTTAGTTAGAAAATGTGTAGTTAAGCCGGTGAAAAAACTCACTGGAATTATTACAAAGATTGGTAAGCTGGATTTCACAGAAAATCAGGAAGCAAAAGAACTGAGTAAACACAATGATGAGATTGGTTCCATGAGTAAGAGTGTGGAAGTGTTAAGGGAAGAACTGGAAGAGATTATCAGAAGAATGCAGAAAGAATGCGGCAATCTGTATGCAGCAGCAAATAATTTGAATCATCATTCGGAAGAAACCTCTACTACGGTACAGCAGATTGAAACAGCAGTACAGGAAATTGCAGATGGTGCAACGTCACAGGCATCTGATACACAAAATGCTACAGAAAATGTTATTTTGATTGGTAATATGGTTGAAGAAACCAATGAAGAAGTGACGGAATTGAGAACTAATGCAGATGAAATAAGGCTGGCTGACCAAAAAGCAGCAGATATCTTAAAACGTTTGAATGAAATCAATGAGAAGGCACGTCGGTCCATTGATGTAATCAGTGAACAGACAAACACAACAAATGTTTCTGCTACAAAGATCAGAGAAGCAACAACATTGATTACTTCTATTGCAGAAGAAACGAATCTGTTATCTTTAAATGCTTCTATAGAAGCAGCAAGAGCAGGAGAGCAGGGACGAGGATTTGCGGTAGTTGCATCACAGATTCAGAAATTGGCAGAGCAGTCTAATGATTCTGCAAGGCAGATTGAGGCTATTATTGATGAATTAATTGCGGACTCAGAAAAAGCAGTGGCAACTATGGCAGAAGTTACAGAAATTATGGAAAAGCAAAGTGAGCATGTAAGTCAGACAGAAGAGTCATTTACTCATGTTCAGGAAGGTCTTGATAAATCTATTCAGGGTATTGATAATATAGCAAAACGTACTGAGCAGATGGATGCAGCCCGCAGCAATGTGGTAGATGTGGTACAGAACCTGACTGCTATTGCAGAAGAAAATGCAGCAAGCACACAGGAAACATCGGCATCGGTAACAGAGATGAGCAATATTGTTCAGAATATAGCAGAGGGTGCGTCCAAGTTATATCAAATTGCAGGAAATTTGGAACAGGAAATGAAAAAATTCCGAGTATAATTTAGAAGAGAATTGCATAAATTTTAAACTTCAGTGAACTGTTTCTCCTAAAAGGAGAGCAGTTCACTTATTTTGTGGAAAAATAAACGATTTCCTATTTTTGGAATAAAAATAAAAAATTTTAAAAATCTGAAGAAAATCAAAACGTTATTTCGTTATAATAAATGAAAGCTTTCGAAAAAGGAGGTGGGTAAAATCGATTCCACAACATTTTTATCAAACTTAATTGAGAAATATCAGAATCTGGTATTTTCTATCTGTTATAAGATAACAAGAGATTATTTTATAGCAGAAGACTTGACACAGGAAACGTTTTTATCTGCCTTTAAACATAAAGATAGTTTTGATGGCAGGAACGAAAAGGCGTGGATTGCCAGAATAGCCACCAACAAAAGCATTGATTATATCAATCAGGCGGGCAGACGGCTGGTGCCTACAGAGGATACAGATATGGAACAGTACAAATCCAAGCTTGGAAGACCTGAAGCAGAGGTATTGGAAAGCGATTTTAGGCAGAATTTAAAGAATCATTGCCTGAGTTTGTCGCCGCCTTATGATCAAATTGCTTATCTGTATTTTTATGAAGAAAAGAATCCAAAGGAAATTGCGGAAATGTCTCAAAAGAATGTGAAAACTATTCAAACCCAAATATATCGGGCTAGAAATGCATTGAGAAAGATTTATGAGAAAGAAAGGAGCAGGTGATAAAAAATGAAGAAAGAGTATTTTTCTGATGATGAATTGGAAAAATTTTTAGAACACGTAGAAGAAAATGAAATGCACAGGGCACCTTTCTATCTGAAACGGGAAATAATGGAGCAGGCATTTCCGGAACAGAAGCCCTTATATACAGATGATAAGAAGAAAATTATGAATAGGGTACAAAAGCGAAAGTGGATTATGTATAATTGTAAAGTTGTTCTTGCCGCCGCCGCCGCCATTTTGGTATTGTTCCTGCTTCCCACAGGAGAAAATGGTATGCTTCGGGCAGAAGGCGTCGGTGACATGAGTCGGGTAACAAACAGTATTGGCTCTAAGTCAGAGCAGCTTTGTGATGTGCTTTCAAATATATCAGATAAGTTGATTATAAATGATAATGATTTTCAAAATAAGGAAAGAGAGGAATAAGAGATGAAACGGAAAAAAAGTAGATTTTGGAGTTTTGTGCTATCCTTTTTGCCGGGGTGTGCAGAGATGTATATGGGATTTATGAAGACGGGTATCAGTCTAATGGCAATGTTTTGGGGACTGATTGCTGTCGCCACTGTGTTAAACATTGGAGAAGTGATGTTTATAGCTTTAATCGTGTGGTTTTATGGTTTCTTCCACGCCAACAATATGGCAGGGCTTGCCCAGTCAGAACTGGAAATGATGAAGGACGATTATCTGTTCCATGTGGAAGGCTTATGCGGGGCAGGAGAAAAATTAACCGGAAGTTATCGGAAAATAGTATCTGTTGTTTTAATTGTATTGGGATGTGTGCTTTGTATCCGCGGCGTTTTTGGCATGTTGAGAAACTTCCTTCCGAAAGTGGTCATTCAAATGTATTATGTTTTGGGAGATTATTTGCCCCAGGTGATCGTAGGCGTCGGTATAGTTGCCATCGGTCTTACCATGATAAAAGGAAAAAAGCAGGAATTGCTGGAGGAATTTGATTATGGAAGAAAAGAAAACGATTAGGGTACATCGGGTAGGTAGTATTACCTTTGGCTGTGTGCTGGTGGTATTTGGAGTTTTGTGTTTGCTCCATGGATTTTTACCTGCATTAAGCTATGAATTTATTTTTCATCTGTGGCCATGTATTCTTATTATTCTGGGAATTGAGGTATTGGCTGCTTCTGCCCGCGGAACCACCAAATTTGTATATGATAAGGCTGCGGTTGTACTGCTGTTTTTAGTTACTTTTTTTGTAATGTGTCTGGCAAGTGTGGATTTTGCCATGGAACATTCCGGATACTGGATTCAAATAGAAAGAAATTTACGTTAAATTCATACAACCAATCCCTCATGCATACATTATAAAGAAAATGTGTGTATGAGGGATTTTTATATCATGAAAGGGTATATAGAAGAACGAGCTGTGGATGTGGCGAAGTATATCATAGAAGAAAATGCTACCGTTAGACAGGCAGCAAAGAGATTTGGTATCAGCAAAAGTACGGTACATAAGGATATTACAGAGCGATTGAAGCGCATTAACCCGGCACTGGCCCGAGAAACAAGAAAAGTGCTTGATGTGAATAAATCCGAGCGCCATATTCGCGGAGGATTGGCCACAAAAGAAAAGTATCTGCATCAGATGAATTATAAGCGTTGAAGCAGAATAACACTGACTGCTGCCGGAATATGTGGCAGCAGCAGGATTGCTGGTAGTTTATATGAGTTATCTCCTATATAAAGTTTTATTTACTATGTACTGGGAATTCATAGGGTTGTATGGTAAAATAAAAAAATAGATATAGGGGAGGTTAGAAGTGAATGGATTATTCTTCTATTATAAAATCCAAGGAATATAATTTTTTAAATATTAATGAGCACTTGGGAAAGCATGTGATTTTGTTGGGACTTGCAGGAAGCTATTCTTATGGCACTAACAATGAAAACAGCGACATTGATGTTCGGGGAATAGCATTAAACCGGAAATCCGATTTAATTGGCATGACGGAATTTGAGCAATATGTGGACGACCATACAGATACTGTTATCTACTCTTTTAACAAAATAATAAGTCTGCTTTTAAGCTGCAATCCCAACACAGTGGAATTGCTGGGGTTAAATTCGGAGCATTATTTGTTTTTAAACGAAATAGGACAAGAACTGCTGCGCAACAGCAGCTTATTTCTATCTAAGCGTGCGATTCAATCTTTTGGAGGGTATGCAGATGCTCAACTGCGCAGATTACAAAATGCGCTGGCAAGAGATTCTTATTCGCAAAGTGAAAAGGAACAGCATATATATAATTCGATCAAGAATGCGATGTATGATTTTAAAAAGCGATATAAAAAGTTTGAACATGGTGCAGTGGTGCTTTATGTAGATAAATCGGGGAATCCGGATTTTGATACAGAAATATTTATGGACGTGAATTTAACTCATTATCCCTTAAGGGATTACAAAAGCATGTGGAATGAAATGAATAATATTGTGAAGGATTATGACAAAATTGGAAAGAGGAACAGGAAAAAGGATGATAATCATCTGAACAAACACGCAATGCATTTAGTAAGGCTTTTTATGATGGCGATTGATATTTTGGAAAAAGGGGAGATTAATACCTATCGGAAAAAAGAGCAGGAATTACTGTTAAGTATCCGCAGAGGGGAATACCAGAAGGAGGATGGTACTTTTAGAGAGGAATTTTATGACATAGTAGCAGATTACGAAAAGAAACTGGACTATGCTGCAGAACATACTGTATTGCCGGATGAGCCTGATATGAAAAAGGTGCAGGAATTTGTGATGGCGGTGAATGAAAAGGTGGTTAGAGATGAGATATAAGGATTTTGATGGAACCATAGAAGAACTCATTGGCTTAAAATTAAGGGAAATAGAAAAACAGGAAAATGTGAAGATTCTTCATGCCATTGAATCGGGGAGCAGAGCCTGGGGATTTGCTTCCCCAGACAGTGATTATGATGTCAGGTTTCTTTATGTAAGACCTATGAAATATTACCTTAGTCTGGAAGACAAGAAGGATTTTATTGATTGGGAACTGGATGACACATTGGATATCAATGGCTGGGATTTATCTAAGGCATTGCGGCATTTTCATAAATCTAATGCCACATTATATGAGTGGAGTAACTCTCCCATTGTCTATCATACTACACCCGAATGGGACAAGGTAAATAGGGTTTCCAGGGATTATTTTTCATGCAAATCGGCTATGTATCATTACTATGGTACTGCTAAAAAGAATTATTATGCATATTTGCTGGAGGACCTGGTAAAGTATAAGAAATATTTTTATGTGCTGCGTCCTATTTTGGCATGTAAATGGATAGAAAAAAAGAAATGTCCTCCGCCGGTGCTGTTTTGTGAGCTGATATCAGAAGTTCTGGAAGATGAGATGAAACCTGTGGTGGATCGATTGTTGCAGGCTAAGAAAAAGATGGTGGAGGCAGAAAAGGGGGAGCGGATAGAAGAACTGAATCGTTATATCAGCGATAATCTTGCTGTTTTCAAGCGGAAGCTGGAGGTTATGGAGGATGACCGAAGGTCAGATTGGGAGCAGTTAAATGAGGTATTTATGGAAATAATTAGGAAGTAGATTGATAAGAAAGGAACCAGTACAAATGAACCCATTAACTATTATGAAAATAAAACAGTCAATAACTGCATTTACTGCAAACCATCCTAAATTTGTAATGTTTTTGAAAGATGTATTTTCTGATGAGATGGAACCGGGAACTATTATTGAGATCAGTGTGCAGCGGCCGGGAAAGGAAAAAGTGACCACAAATATGAAGGTGCAGCAGTCAGATTTAGATTTGTTAGAAAACCTGAAGGGAATAAAACTGTAGCAAAAGTTATAAGTTAATTGTTTCTGGAAAAACAGCTATATCAAAAAGAGCGGTGACGTTCTTTTTTTGCTGTATATGAATATACTTGCTTTTATTGAAAGATATTACAAAGTATTTAAGAAAAAATAAAAAAAGATTGACAATTCTCCTTTTTTTCTGTATATTCTATATGTTGAAAAAGGAGGAATTTTATGAAAAAAAACAAACCAACCAATAGCATGTTGGCATTCTTGGTTTTTTTGACAATGGCATTATCTAGCTTTGTATCAACAGATATTGTCTACGCAACAGAGAAAATTGAGAATATCAACGCAACAGAAGAAAACACAGAAAATTTGTGCGGCTGTGTTTTAGATGATGGACTTACCGTTTTTGATGCTTGGGAGCAGAGTGTGCCACAGGCATTTTCCTATGCACCTTCAGAGACAAACGCACAGGAATCAGTAAAAGTAGTAAATGAAGTGGTTGTTTTCATTCGCTTTGCAGATGAACCAGCCGATATTTATGAACAACGTGGCGGATTGGACTACATTATGAGTATGTATAATGGTGCTTCCAACAGTCTAGAAGCAAACATAGAAGAATTTTCATGGGGAAAGGCAGATGCCGATACTTATTTTTGGCCGCAGGAAGCAGATGGAACACCAATATGTTATGTAGATGAACATCCAGTATCCTATTATATGAAAAAGTCTGATACCAATCCAAACGGCTACACATCTTCACAAAAGACTTCAAGACGTGTGAACTTGTTAAATAACGCTATCAACTTTATGGGAGAGAATTTCTTAGAAGAATTGGGAATCGAAGGACAACCATATAATCTGGTGTTTATGGTGCCGGATCGCGAAGATTGGAATGATTTGCTATGGTCACATAAGTCCTCTATTCGGGTAAACGGAAAATCCCAGACTTATAATCTGATTACATATTCAAGTAAAAGTGATATCTCAAGAACCATTACCCATGAGTTTATGCATTCTTATGGTTATCCTGATATGTATCATTATTACAATAATTCTAGTAATATAGGAGCTCCGGAGCCACTTTCTTTATGGAGTATTATGGCTTATACAGGCATTAATGCAGGACATCCTACTGTACATGAGAAATACAAATATGGAAAGTGGGTTGTGGAGAGTGATGCGATTCAAACGATAACAAAATCTGGACACTATACACTTGGTCCCGCCACAGCAGATCCATCAGAAAATACCATTGCGTACAAGATTCCAATAGAGGAAAATTCAAATCAATATTTTATGGTGGAATATCGAGGTAGCAGTACTTCTAGTTTTGATAAAAAATTAGGACATGAAGGTTTGATTTTTTATCGCGTGGACAACAGAAAAAGTGGCAATTCTTATGGTCCGCCAGATGAAGTTTTTGTATTAAGAGAAGGAGATGATTATGTTTCCGATGCTTACTACAACGGAACGACCGGTCGGACAGATTTTTCAGAATTTAAATTATATAACGATGATACCGATATGGGGATCCGTGTTTACAATATAAAGAAAGAGAATGGCATGATGTCTTTTGATATCAAGGTGCCGTATGTAACATTGAATGTATCTAAACAGGGACCAATTTCTATTGCAGACAGCAAGGAGATTGTATTATCTACAGATTCTTATTCTGCGGAAGAGGGATATACTTTCCGATTCGGAACCATAATTGATGGAACAGAGTATGAATTATCCGACGGATATCAGAGTAAAAATAGTATCACAGTAAACTTTTTGAGTGCTTTGAAGGATAAAGCGGTGGGAACACACACCTTATTCGTGGATGTCAAAGATACGGCAACAGGTGAAATTAACAGAGCTACCTATTCGAATTATATCATTGAGGGCATGCAGGTATCTCATTTAAGCACAAATGTTGCATCACCACAGACTGTGGGAACTACGATTCAGTTATTCACATCAGTAAATAATGAAGATGTGGAAGCAGATAACATTCATAAATTTATTGTGGAAAAAGATGGTGAAGAAGAAGAACTTGCCATGATTGGCAATTATGGGGCCAGTTGGACGCCTACAGAAGCAGGTGTTTACACTATCAAATATATAGTTGAAGGTGCTTATGGAATGAGCGCATCCAAAGAAATACAATATATGATTGGTTCAGATACTTCAGCATACATACTATATAACAATAATTCATGGAACAATGCATATATTCATTACAGAGTAGGGAATGGTGCATGGACAGAAGCTCCAGGCGTGCAGATGTTAACGTGCGATTCGGAAGGATATTCCTGGGTGTATGTAATTGACTTAAAGAAGCAAAGTGGCACAGTATGTTTCAATAATGGAAACGGTTCCTGGGACAGCAACGGAGGCAAAAATTACACCATAACAGCAGGTGTTAATAGCTTTGGTGGAAAAGATGCCAAGTTATCTTCTATTGCGATAAATGCAACAAACATTGAGAAAAAAATGTGTCATTTCAAAGTAAATATCAATGGAGGTATTGCCCCATATAACGTTGAATACACAATAAAAGATAAAAATACTGGCAATATTGTAGAACAGCGTAGTGGTGCAAGTTATTCAGCACCAGAATATTATATTTATTCTAGCTTAGGTAATACTGGAGAATATGTCATTTCTGTCACAGTGAAAGATGCTTATGGACAAACAGTATCACAGGAAAAAGCTTTTGAATTAGAGCCATTTACAATAACTGGTATTAAAACCAGCGTACCTTCTCCGCAGAAAGCAGGCACCATAATCGAATTAACAGAGGAACATCAGAATGCATATGTTTATAGATTTGGTATCTCAAGTGATTGGACGATTACTAATAAAACTACCGGCACAGTAAAAACGATAACCTCATACTACAGCAGTACTATAGACTGGATTCCAACAGAAAATGGAGAATATGAAATTACAGTAGAAATGACAGATCATGCCGGTGAAAAAGCATCTTACACAATATATTATACGATTGCAGATAAAATTACTAACAGTGCAATAATATACTATGCAAATAGCTCTTGGAATAATGCGTATATTCATTTCAAAACCAGCGATGGAGAATGGACCACAGCTCCGGGAGAATTAATGGAAGCAAGCAGTGAGCAGAATGGCTATACATGGAAGTACACGATTGAGTTAGGTGAAGATAATGGAGCAACGGTATGCTTCAACAACGGAAATGGTTCCTGGGATAGTAGAAACGGAAGTAACTATACGGTAGGAGTGGGAATTTTCGGGATTAAAAATGGTGCAGTCACAGCATTGCAGCCAGCAGTGACAGCAACGCCAACGGTAAAACCCACAGCAATGCCAACGGCAAAACCCACAACAACGCCAACGGTAAAACCCACAGCAACGCCAACGGCAAAACCTACAGCAACGCCAACGGTAAAACCTACAGCGACCCCAACACCAATTGCTGAAAAAACAGCGACCATATATTATGCAAATGCCTCATGGAGTCAGGCGTATATTCACTATAAGGTTGGAGATGGTGCATGGACAACAGTACCAGGCATGCCAATGGAAGCAAATTTAGATAAGGATGGTTACACTTGGAAATATGTAATTGACCTTGAAAATGCTAAAAATGCCACCATCTGCTTTAACAATGGAAACAATTCCTGGGATAGTAGAAATGGTTCTAATTATAGTGTAGAAGCAGGAGTATACGGCATTAAAAATGGTGTACAGAGCAATCTGGGAGAAGTAGTTACGGATAAAGTGGCAACAGTTTATTACAATACTGGATGGAGCCAGCCGTACATTTTATACTGCCCTGAAAACGGCTCATGGATTACTGAGCCTGGTATTGCTATGACAGCCACCACAGAAAAGGCAGGTTATACTCACAAAGCAGTGATTACATTAGGAGACTCCACATACTTACGAGCATGTTTCAATAATGGAGCAGGCTCCTGGGATAGTAAAAACGGTTACAATTACACATTGCAGTCAGGTGTATACGGAGTAAGTAACGGCAACGTTTACGAATTAAATTAATAAAAATGCTGCGGTATTGAACCGTAAAACAAAGGCATCAGGCATTCCAGTCTGGTGCCTTTCGCATTTGCGGCTGTCTCTATTGGAGTTAGTTGAGACGAACTTGCCTTTTTTACAAAAATAATATATAATAGTCTAACTATAAATAAATTATAGGAGAAACCATGATTTATATACTTTTATGTGGAAATGCCAAGGTTTTTGACGGGGCATTGACACAGTTGATATCAATTACAAACAGAACACAAGAACCAGTGTGCTGCTATATTATGACCATGAACTTACAGCGTATTCGAGAGGATTTTACCAGTATATCGGATGAACAAATTGCATTTTTAAATCAGGTGGTTAAGTCAAAAAATCCCAAGCATCAGGTGAAAAAGTTAGACGTAACTAAGCTGTATGAAGAAGAATTTCACCAGTGTGTCAATGAAAGTGCTTACTGCACTCCATATACTTTATTGCGGTTGTTGGCGGATAAGGTTGAAGGGATGCCCGATAAGCTGCTGTATTTAGATATTGATATTATGGTGGGCGATGACATCGGAAAGCTGTATCATATTGATGTAACTGATTATGAATATGCCGCAGTGAAAGAAAAGTATGGCTGCTGGATAATCCGTCCTGATTATATTAATGCTGGAATGCTTCTGTTTAATATGAAGAAGATTCGTGAAACAGGGTTGCTAGAAAAAGCGCGTCGGCTGATAAAGAGGCGGAAACTTTTGTTTGCAGATCAGAGTGCCATATTTTGGTCCACCAGCAAAAAGCTTTTGCTTCCCAGAATATTTAATGAGCAGTCTAAATTTAATAAAAAAGATACGGTAATCTGCCATTTCTGCAAGAGGCTCATGTTTCGTCCTTACCCTCACACTGAAAATTATAAACAATGGCAGGTGGAGGAAATTCATAAATATTTAAAATGCCATGCTTTTGATGAAGACTTGAATGAATATTTACAATGGAAGAATAAATATGATAGAGAAAAGGAAAGTGAATGATAAAATGAATCGGAATGGAAAAGAGATACCAATTTTTTTTGCAGTAGATGACAATTATATGCCGTTTCTGGCCGTTTCACTGCAGTCATTGCTTGCAAATGCCTCTGCCCAAAACTACTATTCCATTAAGGTACTACATACAAATATTAGTGCAGAGAACAAAAAGAAAATTAGCAGATATGAGCGGGAAAATGTGAATATTGAATTTGTGGATTTGAATTATTATATTGAAAAAATTCAGGATAAACTGTACACCAGAGATTATTACTCCAAGACCACATATTTCCGGTTGTTTCTGCCAAATCTCTATCCACAGTACGACAAGGTATTGTATTTGGATAGTGATATTGTAATTTTAGATGATATTGCCAAACTATATGCTACAGATATGGGAGATAATCTTGTGGCAGGGGCACCGGATGATGTGATTCAAAATATTAAAGTATTTCAAGATTATGCAGAAAAAGTGGTAGGTGTTGCAGATTATCGGAAATATTTCAATGCCGGAGTATTGCTGATGAATTTGGATGAACTGAGAAAATTCAAATTTCAGGAAAAGTTTATTTACTCTCTAGAAAAGATAAAGTTTGCGGTAGCTCAGGATCAGGATTATCTAAACCGTCTGTGTAAGGGACGGGTAAAACTGATAGACAAGGGCTGGAATCGTATGCCTATGCCGGATGATAAGATTAAGACATCGGACATAAAATTAATTCATTATAATCTGGCATACAAGCCATGGCATTTCGAAGATATTTTATATAAAGAATACTTCTGGAACTATGCAAAACAGACAGAGTACTTTGATAAAATCATAGAAATCAAAGAAAATTATACAGAAGAAGACAGATTTAAAGATATAGAGCAGGACAGAAAACTACGAAAGCTGGCAAAGAAAGAATCGGATTGTGTCGGAGATGACAGAAAAAGCAGGAGATAGTCATGAGAAGAAAACATAACAATGGGGTTATTGAAAAATCAAAGGACAGATTGGAAATTTTAGAAGAAATAGAACGTTTAGAGCGGGAAGGAAGATTTGACGTGGATCCGGAAAAAGATCCGCCGACGATTGTGCTTCTTCCGGAAAATGTGGATTATTTAAAGACGAAGAGTTCAAGCCGTGTTAAGACAAAAGTGGCAAACCGTATTGGAGAGCATTTTTTAGATGAATTACTGCGAAGCAATAAATTGATCATCAAGGATGTTAAGGGCTTGGAAAATCTAAACAAAGTAAAGGGTGGTGCTATCATCACCAGCAACCACTTTAATCCATTTGATGCTTTTACCATTGAAAAGGTTTTCCGCATGTCAGACCATGCAAAGACAAAAACATTATATAAAGTGATCCGAGAAGGTAATTATACCAATTTTCCGGGGCTGTACGGATTTTTCTTCCGCAACTGTGACACACTGCCATTGAGCTCTAACCGAAAAACCATGGCAGAGTTTATGAAAGCGGTGCACACCATTCTGCAGGAAGGAGATTTTATCCTGATCTATCCGGAACAGAGTTTGTGGTGGAATTATAAAAAGCCAAAGCCATTAAAAAATGGGGCGTTTAAATTTGCTGTAAAAAATAAGGTGCCAGTGGTACCGATTTTTATTACTATGGAAGACAGTGACTTAGTGGGTACGGATGGCTTCAAAATTCAGGAATATACTGTACATATCGGTGAGGCAATTTTTCAGGAAGAACACAAAACGGATAAAGAAAATGTAGAAATTATGAAAGAGAAAAACTTCAATTTGTGGAAACAAGTGTATGAGGATTTCTATCAGATTCCCTTGGAGTATACTACAATAACTGAGGAGTAGGAAGGTTGTTTATGAAAGAGCAACAGATTATTTACTATCAGGATGAATTAAATGACGAGTTTTCCGGGGCAGAAATTACTCCCAGGGTGATTGATGAAAATTATGTTTATATTCACAAAAATCCCCTGTGGAACTTCTGCTCTATTTTCGTGCAGAACGTACTTAGTATGCCTATAAAGGTTCTGTATGCTAAGCTAAAATTTAAAATCCGGTATGTGGGAAAAGAGAAGCTGAAAGCCTGTAAGGGGGGATATTTTGTATATGTAAATCATACGCAGCCTTTTGCAGACACCTTTATTCCCAGCCTTCCCATTTATCCCAAACGAAACTTTTTCATTGTAAATCCAGAAAATGTTTCCATTCCATATATTGGACATTTGGTGGAAATGTTGGGAGCTCTGCCTATTCCCTGTGATATGGGCGGCATGAAGCACTTTGTCAAAGCGATCGAAGACAGGATAGAAAAGAATTATTCTATTACCATATATCCGGAAGCTCACATTTGGCCTTATTATATTGGAATTCGCCCATTTAAGGACGTTTCCTTTCAATATCCGGTGAAACTGAACAAACCTGTGTTTTCTATGACTAATACCTATCAGGCCTATGGAAAACATAAAGATAAGGTAAGGATTGTCACCTACATTGACGGTCCCTTTTATCCTCCGGAGAATAAAGGCCGCAAGGAAAAGCAGAAGCAGCTGCGGAATCAGGTGTATGAGCGTATGGTAGAGCGAAGTAAGAACAGCAATATAGAATGTATTAAATATGTAAAAGGCAGCAAAGAAAAGGTATAGATAAGAAATCAGGAGGCTTTACAAATGAAAATAGAAACTTCAAAACGTCTTGAACATTTTCAGACAGGGATTTTTACAGCTTTGAATGAGAAGAAGGAGGAATTGGAAAAAAGCGGCAGGAAGATATACAATCTTTCTGTGGGTACGCCGGATTTTCCGGTGGCAGAGCATGTGAGAAAAGCATTGCTGGAATCTGCGGCGAAGCCGGAAGATTATCATTATTCCTTGAGAGATTTGCCGGAATTGTTAGAGGCAGTGAAGAGCTATTATGAAAAACGTTTTGGAGTGGAGGTCTCCACAGAGGAAATTACCTCTGTCAACGGTTCGCAGGAGGGAATTGCTCATATAGGTATGGCACTTTGCAATCCGGGAGACGTGGTGCTTTTGCCGAATCCTGGCTATCCCGTGTTTGAAGTGGGCGGATATTTTGGCGGCGGAGAGCTTTATTTTTATGAACTGAAAGAAGAAAATCAGTTTTTGCCCCAATTTACCCAGATTCCGCAAGAGGTGGCAAAGAAAGCAAAGTATATGATGGTGTCTTATCCCTACAATCCGGTATGTGCGGTGGCACCCCGGGAATTTTATCAAGAATTGATTGCGTTTGCAAAAAAGAACGAAATTATTATTGTACATGACAATGCTTATTCTGACATTATTTTTGACGGGGAATATGGAGGCTCATTTTTGGAGTTCCCAGGAGCCAAGGAAGTAGGGGTGGAATTATTTTCTCTATCCAAATCCTTTAATTTAACTGGTGCAAGAATTTCTTTTATTGTGGGGAATAAAAAAATCGTTGAAGCTATGAAGCTGCTGCGTTCTCAGTACGATTTTGGTATGTTCCAGCCAATTCAGCATGCGGCAATTGCGGCTCTGACAGGACCACAGGAGGGGGTCAGGGAGCAGTGCAGAAAATATCAGAAACGCCGCGATGCTTTGCGCGGCGGACTTCGCTCTATCGGATGGAATGTGGCTGACAGTAAGGGCACTATGTTTGTTTGGGCAAAGATACCAAGTGGATACGCTTCGTCCCGAGAATTTTGTATGAAGCTTATGGAGGAAACCGGAGTTATCTGTACGCCGGGGGATGCCTTTGGAACCATGGGCGAGGGGTATGTACGTTTTGCATTGGTACTGCCGGTGGAAGAAATACAGGAAATGGTAAATATAATTGGAGAGAGCGGAATAATTAAGTAAATTTTCCATAATGTAACATGAAATTTATGTGAACTTAATGCAGGTGTGGTAAGGTTTTGACACAAAATATGAGAAGACATAAAGGAGTTAGCTATGCATATTCGGAAAATGACAATGGGTGATTATGAAGAGGTGTATGAATTGTGGATGTCATGCACGGGCATGGGATTAAATAATGTGGATGATTCTAAGGAGGGAATCTGCAGATTTTTAAAAAGAAATCCGGATACTTGTTTTGTGGCAGAAGATTCAGGGAAAATCACAGGAGTGATTTTAACCGGAAACGATGGGCGCCGGGGCTATATCTATCACACCAGCGTATCTCCAGAAAACCGCAGCCGGGGAATCGGAAGCAAACTAGTGCAGCAGGCACTAAAGGCATTAAGGCAGGAAGGAATTAATAAAGTAGCATTGGTAGTATTTGCAAGAAATGCCTTGGGAAACCAGTTCTGGGAGAAGCAGGGATTTACCACCCGGAACGATATTATATATCGAAACAGGGCATTGGTTGAGATGGTGAGAATTGATACATAAATGTACCACCTATAAGTCTACGGGTAAACGATAAGCCTCAACTGTAATAACTATTACGGATAAATGTGAAAAAAGTATAAAGTATATTGACAAGAAAAGATTTTGCAGTAATAATTAAAACTGGACAATTAAAAAACGAATGGTTGTTTTGCCCCCGCGAAAAGGGGGATTTTTTAAAACGATAATTAGCACTCATTGGATATAAGTGCTAACAAAATGCTGGCGATGATATCTCTAGAAACACAGCAGATAATCATGGCACTGCATTTGGTAAGGAGAGTGTATATGGAAAACGAAAAGAAAGAAACACTTACAACAACAGATATACTGAAATTATCGAATGAACTGACCTACCGGAGATATCTTTTTAACAAAGATCAGATTGGCAATTTCTTTAGAAATCTGAGCATTCGGGATTACATTGCATTGCATATCATAAAAGAAACAGGAGAGTCTACAGATATTTACTCAGGAAGAACCTACCTGAAAGATTTGGCAGAAATGATGCATTTGACCATGCGCCAAATATCTAAAATGGTTGGACATTTAAAAGATCAGGGACTTCTTGTGTGGTCTCATGACGGAAATGGAAGTGAAGGTACCTATGTGACCATTACCGAGTTGGGAGAAGAATCCATACTTAAACAGGAAATTATATTGAAAGAACATTACGGAAAAGTAATAGAAAAATATGGAAAAGATAATCTGATACAGCTTCTTAATTTAATGAAACAATTGGAAACTGTAATCAGCAGCGAAATGGAAGACATGGAGGTGGCAGATGATTATGATGAAACAGCTGAATGATTATGTTGCAAAACAGCAAGAAGTATGTCTGAAAAATGACAATATTTCTCCACGGCTGTATGAAGAATACGGAGTAAATCTAGGCCTGAGGGATGATAAAGGAAACGGTGTGCTGACAGGGCTGACAAATATTTCAAAAATCGTTTCTACTAAGATTGTAGATGGGCAGAAAGTACCTTGTGACGGAGAACTGTGGTATCGAGGCTACCCTGTTGAAAAATTAATCAACGATCTGGGAGAAGAAGAGCTTGGATTTGAAAAAATAGCATATTTATTGCTTATGGGGGAACTTCCTTCCATAGAAGAAAAGAATACTTTTTTTGAAATGTTAGGAGAATGCAGAACACTGCCAACAAATTTTACCCGGGATGTGATCATGAAAGCGCCCAGTGAGGATATCATGAATTCCATGACCAGAAGTATTCTCACACTAGCTTCCTATGACGAAAATGCCAAAGATACCAGCCTTCAGAATTCTTTACGACAGTGCATTCAGTTAATCAGTGAATTTCCACTTTTGGCGGTATATGGCTATAATGCTTATAATCACTATGATAAGCAGGAAAGTATGATCATACATCATCCGGATTCTAAATTATCCACCGCGGAAAACTTTCTTATGATGTTGCGACCGAATCGGCATTATACCCATGTGGAAGCAAAAGTATTAGATACCGCATTGATACTTCATATGGAGCATGGCGGAGGCAATAATTCTACTTTTACAACCAGGGTTGTTACATCTTCCGGTTCAGATACTTATTCTACTATGGCAGCGGCAATGTCGTCCCTGAAGGGGCCAAAACATGGCGGTGCAAATATAAAAGTTATGGAAATGATGAATGACATCCGCAGTCACGTAAAAGATTACAGTGATAAGGAGGAAATTGCTGCATATTTGGGAAGAATACTGGATAAAGAAGCCTTTGACGGAAAAGGTCTGATCTATGGAATGGGTCATGCGGTATACTCTTTATCTGATCCTAGAGAGAGGGTATTTAAGCAGTACGTAGAAAAATTGGCTATGGAAAAAGGCAGAGAAAACGATATGCAGTTATATCAGAATATTGAAGAATTGGCACCGCAGCTTATTGGGGAAAGGCGTAATATATTTAAAGGTGTAAGCCCTAATATTGATTTTTACAGTGGCTTTGTATACGAGATGCTGGGCATTCCACAGGAATTATATACCGCAATGTTTGCAGTGGCCAGAATCGTAGGCTGGAGTGCACACCGGATTGAAGAACAGATATGTACAAATAAGATCATTCGCCCTGCATATATGAGCGTGATGGAGGAAAAAGTGTGAATTTAAAAGGATAGATACCGCTTGATTTTTTTGTATAAAGGCATATAATACAATTTGGTACAAAATGATAAAAGAATAGAGGATGGAAATGCTTTTTACAAATAAGGATCTTAGAAAATTAATAATTCCCTTGATTATTGAACAGTTTTTGACAGTGCTTGTTGGTATGGCTGATATAGTCATGGTATCACAGACAGGAGAGGCTGCCATATCAGCGGTATCTTTAGTTGATACAATTAATGTATTGTTAATTAATATCTTTGCTGCATTGGCTACAGGCGGAGCTGTAGTGGCGGGTCAATTTTTAGGACACAAAAGTCGTCAGGAAGCATGCAGTGTTGCCAATCAGCTGTTAATATTTGCGCTTATATGTTCCACCATTGTTATGGGGCTTACCATTGGATTTCATGATATTATCCTGCATGGAGTCTTTGGAAAGATCAGCAGTGACGTGATGAGTGCGGCTAGGATTTATTTGTTGATCACGGCTCTGTCCATTCCTTTTATTGCAATATATAATGCAGGTGCAGCCCTGTTTCGTGCTATGGGAAATTCCAAGATTACCATGCTTGTTACTTTTATCATGAATGTAATCAATGTGGGAGGAAATGCCATTTTGATCTTTGGTTTTCATATGGGAGTAGCGGGAGTAGCTATTCCCACAACAGTGTCCAGAATGATTGCGGCAATTATTATAGTAGTAATGCTTTTTAACGAGAAAAGAGATATTACTTTAAAGGGATTTTTCAGATTCAAATTAAATGGCGCGATTATCAAGAAAATATTATATATTGGTGTGCCCAATGGTTTAGAAAACAGTATGTTTCAACTGGGTAAAATAGTTGTGTTAAGCTTGGTGGCTACCTTTGGCACATCTGCCATTGCGGCAAATGCTGTAGGCAATACGATTGCAACTTTTCAGACTATTCCGGGTATGGCAATTGGCATGGCAATGGTGTCAGTAACTGCACAATGTGTAGGTGCTCAGGATTATGAACAGGTAAGGTATTATTTTAAAAAACTGATGAAAATTGCATATACTGCAATGCTTTTTGTAAATGTTATTGTAGTAGCGCTTCTTCCGCTGCTTGTTAAATTGTATCATCTGGGAACGGAAACAGCAGGCATTGCCAGATGGATCATTACATTCCACGCTGTTTGTGCATGTCTTATATGGCCCCTGTCTTTTTCTATACCAAATACGTTAAGAGCAGCCAATGATGTGAAGTTCTGCCTTGTTTTATCAGCTATATCCATGTGGGCTGTGAGAATTGCACCAAGTTATATATTAGCAAGAAATTTTGGCTTGGGAGTGAAAGGTGTATGGATTGCCATGGTAATGGACTGGTGTGTACGTGCTGTATTCTTTGTGATTCATTATAAAAGGGAAAAATGGATCCCTGAAAAGTACCGAAGAAAGCGTGGGTAACAGTGCGACCATAACCTGCATGTCAAGAAAATCATGGTTGCATAAATTTGCCTGGCATGCAGGTTACGAGTTGAACGCCCGATAATGAGCAAAGTTAGCTGCAAAGTAGCGGGAAAGCACTGTAGGTGTGGCTTTCCACTGGTGCTGGATGAATTGTTACAAGTACGGAGTATGAGATGAAAAAGTACTTGTTTTTCCTTATATGATACCATATAATAAGGTTTAGACGCTTAGGCATATTTTTTAGAAATATTGCGGGAAGAAATTTTGTGAAATTCCGGAGCTGTCATTGAATTTACAGGAGGAAAATACATTGGAAAGAGAAATGATCGTAGTACTGGACTTTGGCGGACAATATAATCAGTTAATTGCACGAAGAGTAAGAGAATGTAATGTGTATTGTGAAGTTCATCCCCATAATATTGGGATTGACAAAATCAAAGCATTGAATCCAAGAGGTATTATTTTTACCGGTGGACCAGAAAGTGTATATGGAGAAGATTCAGCAACCATAGAAACAGAAGTATTTGAACTGGGGGTACCTGTACTTGGAATTTGCTACGGTTCACAGCTTATGGCCCATTTGCTTGGAGGGAAAGTAGCTACCGCACCTGTGAGTGAATATGGCAAAACTGAGGTAAATGTGGATACTTCTTCTGCGTTATTTGAAGGCGTTTCCGGAAAAACAGTGTGTTGGATGAGCCATACAGACTACATTGAAAAGGCACCAAAAGATTTTAAAATAATAGCACATACACCAGTATGCCCTGTTGCTGCCATGGAAAATCCGGCAAAAGGTTTATATGCAGTGCAGTTCCATCCTGAGGTTATGCATACTCAGGAAGGGATGAAAATGTTATCTAACTTTGTCAGGAAAGTCTGCAGCTGTTCCGGTGACTGGAAAATGGATTCCTTTGTAGAGCGTACCATTGAAGAAGTTCGTGAGAAAGTGGGCAATGGCAAAGTGTTATGTGCTCTTTCCGGCGGCGTGGATTCCTCTGTAGCAGCAGTACTTCTCGCAAAAGCAGTAGGAAAGCAGCTTACCTGTGTATTTGTTGACCATGGTCTTCTCCGTAAAAATGAGGGAGACGAGGTAGAAGCAGTATTTGGTCCAGAAGGTCCATATGATCTTAACTTTGTACGTGTCAATGCTCAGGAAAGGTTCTATGAAAAGCTGGCTGGAGTGGAAGAACCGGAGCAGAAACGTAAGATTATCGGCGAAGAGTTTATCCGTGTATTTGAAGAGGAAGCTAAGAAAATCGGAGCCGTGGATTATCTGGTTCAGGGGACCATTTACCCTGACGTAATCGAAAGTGGTCTCGGAAAGTCAGCGGTTATCAAATCCCACCACAATGTGGGCGGTTTACCGGACTGTGTAGATTTTAAGGAGATTATCGAACCACTTCGTCTGTTATTTAAGGATGAGGTTAGAAAAGCCGGACTGGAGCTTGGCATTCCGGAATATTTGGTATACCGTCAGCCATTCCCAGGTCCAGGACTTGGTATTCGTATCATCGGTGAAGTAACTGCTGAGAAAGTGAAGATTGTTCAGGATGCAGATGCCATTTACCGTGAAGAGATTGCTAAGGCAGGAGTTGATAAGGGGCTGGGACAGTATTTTGCCGCACTGACGAACATGCGATCTGTAGGAGTTATGGGCGATGAGAGAACCTATGACTACGCAGTAGCGTTGAGGGCAGTGAATACTTCGGATTTTATGACTGCGGAAGCCGCAGAGATTCCTTTTGAGGTACTGCAGAGGGTCATGACCCGGGTGATCAATGAGGTGAAAGGGGTTAATCGGGTAATGTACGATTTGACCAGTAAGCCACCGGGGACGATTGAGTTTGAGTAACCTAAAAATAGCGGGAAGCCTTATAAAATGGGGCTTCCCGCTTTTTGTGCTTGCAAAATGCTTGCAGTTATTTATAAGAGCTATAGAAAGAATCAGATTGCTGGTTTACAGTCTCTGCTTTACTTATTCCCAATCAAGGCATATGGAGTTCTAGAGATTGTAACAACTGAATCATGATGTCAAAATCAGTTCAAGGGATTGCAAAAAATAATTTACACTCTCTTCATAGCCTTTGTTGGAGAGAAAACAACTTATGCTCTATACGCTGTCGAAATAAAAATTATTTGGTACAAAATTTATTTTTTTTCGGCTTTAATACATCTTTCAAATACTATAATATCTTCACACATAGTAGCATTTACACCAGCTATTGCATTTTTTCCAATCTCATTAGAATACATTGTCACTAATCTCCAACCTTGCATTGCATGACTGGAAAGAATCTCTTCAATGTGTTCTTTATCTGTAGAGCCATCTGATCTATTCGGAACAACAATATAATCATACTCATAAAATGGATTTTTCTTATACTGTTCAAGACGATCATTATATATTTGGGCAATCTCGTTATTCTCAAATTTATGTACTGTATCAAAGGAATATCCGCAATCAGAACATACTTCTGTATCATAATTCACATTCTTCTTGCAAATCGGACACTTCTTTAATAGTTTACCATCTTCACTACTCTCAGGGTCTTTTGCTTTTGTAATTTTATCATCCAGATACTTTGTAACCACATTGATTGTATCTTGATTATAATTACCAAGTTTAAGCTGCTCAATAACATTTTCTCTAATCGTTAGTAATTCTGTTTTGGTAGGAAAAATCCGTTTCTGGTATAAATCATTTAATACCGCTGGCATCTTATCAAAACAATCTGAACAAATAACCAAATCATCATTCCCAAGTAATGGAATGCGAACAGTAAGCAATCCTATATTCTTACCGCAAGCTAAACAGTTTTTTGCCATTAAAAATCACACTCCTTACCATTCGCTACCGCAATTATTGCAGTGCCATTGTTTCTTTACTTTCTGTGATAATAACCCCCACATAAAAACTGAACCAGCCTTTGATGCAGTTGAGATTTTCTTAATGTCTGTGCTTTGACAGGTTGGGCATTTTGGAACATTCTGTGTATTATGTACCTCAGTATGACCAAATGTGTAATCTACATATTTTGATTGTTTTTCTCTTTCTAATTGTAATAAATATGACCCAATATCATCATAACCACATATAGGACATGCTCTTGATGTTTCTGCAATTAGTGATGAGCAATTTGGACATTTTATTTTTTTAGTATATGAGCTTGTACCATTTCTAGATGCTGTATCTTTAGGTCTATCTATTTCAACTTTGGTTTTGTGCTTTTTAAGTTCCCCATTAACATACAATTTATATTCTACTGGTAAAGTGTCCAATTTCTTAATTAAAGGTGTTACTATATGCTCTTGCTTACCCCTAAACAAATAACAAGGGGCATTTGCTACTAATTCCAAAGCTTCAACATCTTTCAACTTAAGTGTGCTTTTCAAAGCGGTAGCAACCTGTACTTTTTTGTTTCCATAATCCAACAACTCCATGCTATATCCAGTTTCAGTCGGAATACTTTCTTCAGTAACAATAGTAGCATTTCTTTTTTCTGCTTGTTTCTCTGTATTATCAATTAATCTTAGTGGAAAACCGCAATGGATACATGCTGGTGCTTTGTCTGAAATTTCTTTGCCACATTCTGGACAATTAATGAGTGCCATATTATTAACCTCCCAACAATTAGTCTGTTATTTCTACAATATCAATATCTGTTTGATATGGAATTTCTAAACTATATAGTCCTAATTTCCAAGAACCATTGCTATAAGCCTTTGTTGAGAAGTTATTCTCTTTGAGTTTTACATTTTTAATCGTAAGTGCGTATGAATACACATAATCGTTTTGATCTGTTACAAGCATAATTGTACTTAATGTAAATGACTTTTCATTGAAGAATGTTTTATCTGTATCTTCAATAGAGATGTCTTCTATATTTTCATATGTTAAACTCTCAACTTTTTCTTTTATAATATGCTTTTTCATATAATCATAGAAGCGGTCATGTTTGCTTATATAAAATGTGTATTCTTTTCCGGTATTGGTTGCAGTTAATGTGCTCGGTGCAAATCTATATTCTTTATATGCTTTGATGTTCATAATAAAAAATCCCCCTTGTCTTATAAGTATATATTACCACATGACAAGGGGGATTGGTACTGTTATTTTCTTTCTTTAACATGGTTAATCTGATTTCTATATTCTGTTTCAATTAGAAATACGTAGGAAAAAAAACAGAAAAAATACCGCCAACAACACCTATTAATAAATTTAAGTCGATAGCATATATTTCTTTCCACATATGACCCTCCAATTGTTACACATATTCTTTTATCGGTATATTAAATAAGCGTATTGTATTTTCAATTTCAGCATTGTAGGTATCTTCATTAAAAGAAGGGGATGCCTTTTCTTTTTGCATTTTATCATATTCTGAAAACAGAGTAATAATTTGTGGGCAGGTGGAACGAATGGAAATGTGCATGATTCCTTCATAAGGTGAAGGGTATTCAAGTACATTGATACCAATTTCTTTCATATCCATCCAACATTGATGAAAATTAATATAAGCGCGTTGCATGTTTATAGAGGCATTCATAATATAGTCGAGGTTGATTGTGAAAATAGCGGATTGTTCATTTTCGACATTTGTAACGGAAGCATTAAAAACTACTTTTTCAGAATCCAATGCCAGCATGGATTTAAAGAATTCTGAAAAAGTGGAAATGCGTTTTCTGTTTTGAGATAAAAGCGAAACAGCATTAGCATAAAAGTGGTTCATAAGTTCGCTGTTTTTCTGGAGATTTTCTCCAAAGCAATAGGGATAACGTGCTTTCCATATAGCATATTCTTCTTTTTTTTCAGAAATTTTTTCGTCGGAATCGTTGATATCCGGTTGGAGTTCATTGCGTTTATTTGTCCATTGTGCAATTCCATCTTTGATCCAGTTTGGATTAGTGTAGCCTTCACCTTCGGCAAATACAAGCTGATATACATCTTCAACTTTTTCAAAACGCATACCATAAATATCTTCCAATTCAAAAAAGGTATGCATAACACTATTAGGATTATTGTAATCCGGCTCAAAAAGTGTGGTGGGATTGATTTCTAATGCTTCCGCAATTTCCATCAGTTTCCCGTCCTTTGGCTTTCTTACATCATTTTCATACTGACGTATGCGGTCTCCGGTCAGTTTGACCATTGAGCCAAGCTGTGCCTGTGTCAGACCTTTTAGTGTTCGATATTTTCTAATTTTATCTCCAAGAGTCATATAAAAATCTCCTTTACGATAAGCAATTTTTATTTAATAGCATTATTGTACCACGAATAAAGGAAAAAGTGAACAGAAAAGTTAATGACAATTAGAATTAAAGTACAAAAAAGTACTTGACGAAACAAAAAAGATATTATACTATAATCTAACAAGTACAAAAATGTACGCGTAGAATAGTTGCAAATGTTTTCATAATACATTGAAGTGAGGAAAGGAGGAATCAGCCTATGAATAAAAAGATGTATGTAGATGTTACAGAAGTCTGTGAGGATTGGGGTGTCAGCAGAGCACAGGGCTACAAGATAATTAAGAGCTCAATGAACGGATGCTTGCCATCAATCCGAATCTTATCGTTTTGTCCGGCAAGGCAAACCGAAAGTTCTACGAGGAGAACTGTTATGGCATGGCAAAAGAAGCATAAAAAAAGACCTTTCTCTGGCAAGAGAAAGGTCAGCAACACATCAGAAGCTGTGATGTATTACTCGCATATTTACTATATCACAGCTTCCCAACTTAAACAATCATAAGAGAGAAGGCGATTGATTATGCCAGTATTTAAGAACAAGACGCAGGGACAGTATGTGAATGTTTACAAGGATATTTTGAAAAATCATTCATTGAGCCTGCGTGACAGGGGAATGGTGGTTACACTGCTTTCCCTGCCGGATAATTGGGAGTTTACCATATCGGGATTGAGTAAGATTATTCCCGATGGAAAAAGTTCCATACGAGCCAGCCTGTCGCACTTAGAAGAGCTTGGATATATTTCAAGAACTCAGGAGAGAGCAGAGCGTGGTAAGTTTGGAAAGATAGCGATAGAGATTCATGAAACTCCGGTTGCACCGTTGTCTGATTTTCGGCAAACGGATAATCCGATAGCCGATAACCCGTCAGCGGGAAAACCGTCAACCGAAAATCGCACACAATATATTAATAATCAATTAAATAATAACCAAGTGAATAATCATCCATCTATCAATCATTCAGATGAGAGCGAGGGAGGGACGGACACAGAACAGCTTAGAAAGTTTGTAGCTGAGAATATCAAGCTAGAGCAGTTTTATGAGCTGGCAGAAGGAAATGCCAGCGAACAGGAAATGATACGGGAGATATACGATACCATCTGCGACGTGGTGTGTTTTCCAAGAAAGCAGATAACGATTAAGGGTACGAGTTATCCCTGGCAGGTTGTAAAAAGCCAGTTCCTGAAGCTGAAACCGGTTCATATTGCGAATCTGTTGGAGCGATTAGTGGATAACAGCTTGGAAATCAAGAATATGGAATCTTATCTGATATCGACGCTATATGCGGAAAGTTTGTCAGGCACATTAAAGGAGCAGGCAGATTTGCATGATGATTATCTGCGATACCTACGTGGGAATCCATATCAGAATATACAATGAAGGAGGTGCTGCTTATGTCAGCAAGTAAGGATACGAAAAGAGGTACTTGGAAAGTTTATATCAGATATAAAGACTGGCAGGGAGTCGGTCAGGTTCATACGAAACGTGGCTTTGCCACTAAGAGAGAGGCACTTGAGTATGAACGTGAATTTCTGCTAAAGAAATCAAAAGACGTCAATATGGGTTTTCCGCAGTTCGTGGAGGTCTATATGGAGGATATGAAACCGAGGTTGAAATTAAACACATTTTTGACTAAGAAACACATTATGGAAACGAAGATTATTCCCTATTTTGAGAAGAAAAGTCTTGCGGAGATTACGGCAACGGATGTCATTCAGTGGCAGAATCAGTTGCTTAGCATGAGAGATGAAAATGGAATCCCATATTCGCAGACTTATCTTCGCACCATTCAGAACCAGCTCAGTGCGATTTTCAATCACGCTTGTCGTTTTTACGGATTGAACGCTAATCCATCAAAACAAGCGGGAAAGATGGGAAAGGCCAAAGGAAAGGAAATGCTGTTCTGGACGAAAGAGGAATATTTGAAGTTTTCAGAGGTGATGAAAGATAAGCCAGTTTCCTATTATGCGTTTGAAGTCCTTTACTGGACAGGAATTCGTGAAGGTGAACTTCTCGCTCTTGAAAGAGGAGATTTTAACATTTCGGACAGGAAATTGACCATCAACAAATCCTATCAGCATTTGCAGGGTGAGGATTATATTACCAGTCCCAAAACGGAAAAGAGCAATCGAGTAATTGAGTTGCCGGAGTTTCTTTGCCGTGAGATGGAAGATTATTTCGGAATGCTTTACAAATGCGATGAGCATACAAGACTGTTCACATTTTCCAAAAGCTATCTGCACCACGAGATGGACAGAGGAGCAAAAGCGGCAGGGGTGAAGAGAATTAGAATTCATGATCTTAGACATTCGCATGTGGCGCACTGCATTGAGCTTGGATTTTCTCCGGTAGCGATTGCGGAGCGAATGGGACATGAAGGAATCAATATCACATTTAATTACGCTCATCTTTATCCGTCCAAACAGAAAGCACTTGCAGACAAGCTAAATGAGGACAGAGGCGATGTAGATGCAACGGAGAAAAAGGAGGCGGAGTGAATATGATTACAGGTCGGTTAGGTTATAACAGTGCAAATGACAGATACGGACTTTTAGTCTCTGATTTATGGGAACATGACGGCTTCCACTGCGGAGAAGTCTTGGAGGTTATGGTAGATGATAATTGGCAGAAAACCAGAATGGAGATGGGGATTGACCGTCAGTGGTATCTGGTGGGAACCCCATATTATGGAGACCTGGAATACGTCAGGGCAAGGATATAGGAGGCGAATATTATGGCGAAGATATACAGACGGGATAACCTTGTATCGGGTGTTACACCAAAGAAAAAGAATGAAAAGAACCGGAAACGAAGTGTAATTGTGAACTTCAGGGTGACATCGGAGGAAAAGCGACTTATTGATGAGAGGATTGCCTTATCGGGACTTCCAAGGGCAGAGTTTTTCATTCAGAGTTGTATGCACCAGAAAGTAATCACATTTGGAAATGTGAAAACCTTTGATGCGATAAGAAAGAAAATGTTAGTGATTGATGAACATTTGCAGGCAATACAAAAATCGGAGGAGTTGGATTTGGAAATATTAGAATCTCTTCGGATGATATTGGAAATGTTTGCAGGATTAGAAAGAGAGGATGAAGTGAATGAGTAAATCAACAAAAAGTTATGAAGAGCGTTTGCTTGAAATGGAAAGACGAGAGCAGGAAAGTCTTGAAAAAGCAAAGAAATATGCAGCACAGAAACGGGAATTACAGAAGCGGCAGAAAGCCGAAGAGAGTAAAAAACGTACACACAGACTTTGCGTGATTGGTGGTGCGGTGGAATCGGTGCTGGGCTATCCGATTGAGGAAGAAGATATTCCGAAGCTGATAGGTTTTCTAAAACGACAGGAAGCAAATGGAAGATATTTTTCTAAGGCAATGCAGAAGGAGCAGATACCGGAAACGGAGGAAGTGTAATGGCAGAGGGGTTAGATTTTCTAATCCCTTCATTGCTCTTTATGAAGGGCGCACTTATAGACAACCAGAGGTCGTCTAATAAGTTTGCCGCAAGCGGCAACCGGTCTGCGCTTCGCTTGCCGGGCTCGTTCCGTCGGCGGGGCTTTCAGCCGGACCATTTCATGGAGACCAGCCTGTGCGGCTGGGCGCACTCTCCGAGGGGCACTTCGTGCAGACCTGCTCATGCCGCAGGAGGCACTCTTACGCAGAGGGCGTTCCTGCAAATGTTGTATTAGCACATCAATAGTAGTTTCGTGTGTTTATCGCATTATAGCGGTTCATGCAAGCAATCGCTGCAATGCATGTTTTATCATATTGATATTTGCATTTGCAAGAAATCAATGCCGGATACGGCAGAAAGGGGGAAGGTGATTTGGCGATATTTCATTTTACAGTAAAGATTGTTGGACGGAGCAAAGGAAAATCCATCATAGCTGCATCTGCATATTTGAATGGCGATGTGATGAAGAATGAGGAAACAGGAAAGGTAAGTTATTACACTTCGAAAAAGGAAGTTGTGTATACCTCACTTATGATGTGTGAAAATGCACCGACAGAATGGATGAATGTGCCAGATGAAAATATCAAGCGATTTCAAAAATCCATCCGCTATCAAAGAGCTGAAGATAAAGAAGCAGCTCTGGAAAAGTTCAAAATTGTGTTCCGAAAACAGCGTTTATGGAATGAAGTTTTGAAAGTGGAGAAAGGTGCAAATGCACAACTTGGAAGATCGTTTGAGTTTTCACTCCCGAAGGAATGGGGCAGAACGGAACAGATTGAATATGCAACAGATTTTATACAGAGAAACTTTGTGGCAAAGGGAATGTGTGCGGATTGGAGTATTCACGATAAAGGAGATGGCAATCCACATGTTCATTTATTGGTTACCATGCGTCCATTCAAGAAAAATCACACCTGGGGAAATAAAGAGGTCAAAGACTGGGCATTTGCTAGGGATAAGGATGGGAATATTGTGATGGATGAAACGCATCCGGATTGGTGGCAGGATAAAAAGAATCCGGAGAGACATGGTATCCGCATTCCGGTATTGGATGCAGATGGAAATCAGAAATTGGATTCTCGTAACCGAAAACAATGGAAACGTGAGGTTACCGATGCAACAGGATGGAATAATCCGAAAAACTGCGAACTGTGGCGAAGTGAATGGGCGAAGGAATGTAATCTGCATTTGAAACAGGAACAGCAGATTGACCATCGTTCTTATGAACGGCAGGGAAAGATTGACATACCAACCATTCATGAAGGAGCCGATGCAAGAAAGATTGAAGAAAAATATCAATCGGGGCAGGCTGTATCTGCTTCATGGAAAGTAGAGGAAAATCGGATTATAAAGAAGCAGAATGCGATATTGAAAAAGTTGCAGGAAGTGTTTGGGCAGGTTGGAATTTTACTAAAGCAATGGAAGGAGCGATTGAATGACATTAGAAGAAAGCAGAGAAGTTATTCCCATGATGGAGAATATGATAAACCAGATCGAGGAACAACAGGAACTTATGGCAGAGATGTATCAGGAGATGGAGCAGAGGGACGGACAACTCAATTTGTTTCAGGAGCAGAATCAAAGATTGCAGGAATTAAACAACGAGTTGCAAGAGCAGCTTCAAATCTTGCCAAGTATAGAGGAACTGTTGGAACTATTGGAGAAGCAGGATGGAGAAGTTCAGACATTGAAAGAGGAAAATCGGATGCTGAAAGACGAAAATCAGCAATGGAAAGAATTAACGGAGAAGTTGAACGACGAGAACCGGTTATTGCAGAGACAGAACGAGGAATTGCTGAACTGCAGAACCGACTAGAGAAAGCGAGGGATGTAGATGAACGATTTAAGAAGCTCAAAGCAAGACGAGCGGATGGAGGAAATGCTGGAAATGTTGGAGAGCATGGAGAAGGAACTGACACAGAAAGATTCCATCATCCAGCAGAAGGACAGCGAAATACGAACACTGCAGGGGCATCTGAACGAATCGCTGAACTTATGCGAGAAGCTGAACAGCGAGAACAGAGCCGAGAACATTCAAGCCTTAAAGAGCGAATTGAAGCAAACAAAAGAATTGTTGCAGAGCGAGAAAGAGAAAAAGAAAAGAGCCGACAGCACAATAGAGAAATGTCAAGATAAACTGCGGCAGGCGGAACGGGAAAAGGAATATGCGTTAACACATCAAAAGAAAGTGGAGATACCGGTTGAAAAGCCGGTACTCTACGAAAGGTGTCGGAACTGCGACCGTAGAGCGTATCAGCAGGCGAAAGAACGGTATGAGCATCAAAGGAATGGACTGGAAAAGAAGTATAAGGCGAAGATTGTCGGATTTGATGCAATGCTTGTAGTTTTATGGTGGTATGCAAGCGTGACGACAATATTTGCGGCAATACGGTCGGAAACTTTTCTGAGTGATTTTACTGCATTTGTTGACACAGTATGGAATGGTATTTGTCAGTCGGGTAAATGGATTGTCAATGTGGGAAATGCGTTGGCACAGGTGGGAGAAAGGATATCGAATGAGTCTGTGGCGATTGTTGCACATTGGATACTGTTTATTATTGTAATTGTTGGAGCTGCAGTTGCTGTAGGTGTGCTGATTGTGATTGTAGAAAAGAAAGTTACGAAGGTATATCGGGAGAATTGCTGGGATGTGATTAGCGTTGGAGTAGTGGTAACAAGTGTTGCTTTGGTTGTATATTTTGGGGATCGGATAAAGGATTTTGTAAAACTGAATCTTGTTGTTTTATTGTTATTGGTTCAGGCGGTATATGTCGGAATCAGAGTGTATGTGAACGGTTGTAAACGAGCCAGAGGCTATTATTAATGATATGGATGCTATGATGAACCGTGTGTTTTGACGAAAGGTGGATGAAGAAAATGGAAAAATTAGAAAAGATGATTGTGGAAAATGGAATTACTTATGTATTAGGTGAGGATGATATTTATTATCCGGATTTACAATTGCCGGAAGGAACAAATTATAATATTGGTAAGTTTGGTCATATGAGATGTGAGTATCTGAAAGAGTTCAAACATGGGTATTATATGGAGCTTCTGCTCGGTGGTAAGCTGAATGAATGTCTGCATGAGGTTGATGAGGAATGCTATGAGATGCTGGACCAGCTTGTAGAGCAGATGAAGGATAAGCAAGGTGTGACAGAGCAACTGAAAGCGGAGAATCAGATGCTTTGGGTGGGGAAGATGAATAATATTATTTCTTGTGCGGAGGAGATTGTGGTGAGGGAGGTGATTTACCTTTAGATGGATAGGGCAGTTGGGAGGCTGCCTTTTTGCTATATGGAATATTGTTAAATTGCAATGGAAATACTTTTTGTGAAAAAAAGTTGCATAAAAAATAAGTTATGGTATAATAATGATAAGGAAAGAAGAAAAGTGACTTGGAGGAATGAGCCATGATTATAGAGGTAAGAGCAAAAAACTGTTATGCATTTGGGGATGACATTACATTTTCGATGAAAGCAGATATGCGAAATAAAAAATTTGGAGCAAACGTTCATAAAGAGAACAATTTTAATGTGCTTAAAACGGTAGGAATATATGGTCCAAACAATGCAGGAAAAACCTGTTTGATTAAGTGCATTAGGGCAATAAAAAATGTGCTTTTAAATAAGAAAAATGGTTTAATGCCTAATATATTTACTGAGAGTGATGTATGTGAGTTAGGCGTAACATTTATGTCATCAGGAAGAAAGTTTTCTTATGACTTTAAGTATGACGCAGACAAAGAAGAATATATTTATGAATCATTTTCTGAGATATTTAAAGATCAGTATAACAATGAAAAAGAAGTTTGCTGGTTGAAAAAGGATACCATTAGTGAAATATATGAATGCATTGACGAAGCCGTGCAGACTATGATTTCAGTTGTATCGAAAAATAATTTGTTATGCTATGTAGTAGATACAAGTAAATTTGAACATATCAATGAGATGAAACAGATTCTTGTCGGATTTGCGGAAAAAATTGATATCATCAATATGAATAACATACCTATGCAGCACACGATTGAACTCATGAAGAATAAGAATCAGTTACAGCAAAAAGTTGTTGAGTTCATAAAAAATGCAGACTTGTATATGGATAATTTTGAATATGTGGATATGGATAAGATACAGCTGAAAACTGGTGAAGGTGACGAAAAGCCGGATGAGAAAGTGCTTGATATTCCGGAGAATATTATGGATCAAATCCGATTGGTATCCACATATAAGGGCGTCCATGTACCAAGTATGATGTTTGATTCTACAGGAACAAAGAAGATTGCCGCTATTGCCAGCTATGTAATTGAAGCACTTGAACAAGGCAGAATTTTAGTCGTGGATGAGTTGGATAGCAGTATTCATTTTAAGCTTACCAGGGCAATAGTTGCGATGTTTAATAATGAATTGAATACAAGTGCACAAATGATATTTACAGTTCACGATATAAATCTTATGGATTGCAAGAGGATGTTCCGTAAGGAGCAGATTTGGTTTGTCCACAAAGATGAAGAAGGCGTATATGTATATTCACTTGCTGATTTTACTGCACAGCAGGGAGTAAGAGATACGACGGATGTTATGGAAAAATATAGGAAAGGCGCTCTTGGAGCATTGCCTGATCCTGAACTAATCAATTCCTTGCTTAGTATTAAAGGTGATGTAAAGGGGGATGATGCCGATGCCAAATAAGCTCCCTAAGTTCTTTGATAAGCATAAAATCTGCATTATCTGCGAAGGCAATGAGGAATATGAGTATCTTAAGCGCTTGAAAGATTTGAAAGTGTGGAACGAGCAATATGACATTTCATTAGTTAATGCCGGTGGCAATGGAAATATCCCGGCGAGGTATCAGGATCGGTACCAAAATGGAGCAGACGAACTGGTGCTTGTGTTCTGTGATACGGAAAAGAAACCTCATGAGCAGTATGAGGACATTAAACGCAAGATTAATGAGTTCCATGGTGTGGATAATGCAGCAGATGAAGTGATTATGTTTGGTAATCCCTGTACGATGCAGATAATATCCAAGCATTGGACCGATGACAGTTTGAAATCTCCTGCAAAACCGGTGAATGCTCCCTTGATAAAGAAATATACCGGAGTTGAGAATTACAAAGGAAGAGCAGACCAGATTCAAGAAGTTATGGAACACGTTACTGAGGAGAATTATGTGGATATGTGCCAGCGAGTGTGGAATTTAGAGTCGGATGATTCTGTTACTGGTAGCAGTAATTTCGGAAAGTATTTAAAATTGCTTGAAAGTGATGACAGCGGGTGGATTGAGGAGATAAATGAACTAATAGAGTAAAATGCAGACCTTTTTGAGATTAATTGTCAAATGTTACAGTTTAAGGAAAGTGAGGATGTAATATGAAATTTTCGATTGGTACAGCATCAAGTAGTTTAGAATTTGAGGAAGATATGCGACTTATTAAAAGTTCATTACTGTATGCAGATGAAATTGAACTTATTGGAATCAATGTTAGCAACCTAACTTAAGCAACCACAACATATAGTGGTTAGATACTTAAAAACTTCATATCAATTACTGTTATCGGCACGGGCTTTCCCGTGTCGTTTTCATTATGTTAGATTCGTACATATTTAAAATATTGCACAAAATCAAACCGCAAATACCAGCATATTTGCCATTGACAAATCAGTCAAAATTTGCGGCGTAGCCCTTGATTATATCGTATTTTGAAAGGAGCTGCATCATATGATATTAATTCAAATCTTAGCTGATATCATCTGTAACACATTACTTGATCCCGACGCTCTTGACCGGTCAAGGAACAGAAAAGGGGCATTTACACGTAACTGTGGAAAGCTTCCCTACTGGACATTGATCAAGCTTTTATTGAAAAATGTCAAGAAAACCATCTCTGCATCACTTGATGGGTTTTTCAATGAACTCCGTCTAATATCAGGATCGCCTCTTTCTGATACCGTTAAATGCTCCCAGCAGACTTTCAGCAAGGCACGTTCAGGTATCAGCCATTCTATTTTCAAAGAATGCTTTGAGCGTATGCTTGACTTCCTCTGCAGCAGGGATTCTCTCGACTTGATACTGGTCTGCGAAGTGTTGATATACGGAAGCTGCGTTTAGGAGATATTGATTGGAAAAAAGGGTTAGTATTAATAAGACAGTCAAAAACGAATGAACCGTTGACTCTGCCGCTAAGTGGAAAAGTAATGAACGCAATAGCTGATTATGTTCTCAAAGCCAGACCTGAATGTAGCCATGATGAAATTTTTCTGACTGTGAAAGGTCCTGTTAAGCCGTTAGATAAAAGGCACTATGCACTTACAAATATTTCAGATAGGTATTTTACAGAGGCAGGTGTTGAAAAGATACCCGGTCGAGGATTTCACAGCCTGCGCAGATCATTTGCCACAGAATTATCTGAAGCCGGGGTTCCGCTTGAAACCATCTCGCAGCTGCTTGGGCACAAAAGTATAGACGAAGATAAACCATATCTTTCATATAACCGTGAACAGGTGGCATTTTGTGCGATAGGATTTGACGAAATCCCTCTGACAACCGGGATATATTCAGGAGGTGATCAGGATGAAATTAAATGATTACCTTAAAGATATTTTTTTCAAGATGCTGAACTTCCGTGAAGCTGCAGGATATGCTACGACTACATACAAGGTTACACTTTTGCCTTTTATTGACTTTTGCTGTTCAACCTACCCGGATGCAGAAAATCTGACAGCAGCGATGCTTGATGAATGGCTGGCACATAAAGGATATACCATTAATTCACAGGCTGTATTTATTGCATGCCTTCGTCAGTATTGCCGGTATATAAACTTTCTTGGCACTAAAGCGTATATTCCTGACGAAGATTATACGCTGAAGCGTATTACATATGAACCATACACATTTACAGATACTGAACTGCAGGTTTTGTTTTCCACAATAGATGGATATAAACCTTCAACAAACAACAAAAAATATAAACCGGAAGTTGTCCTATCGCCGATGTTCCGTATGATGTATTGTTGCGGAATGAGACCCTCTGAACCATTACGTCTCAGATGCAATGATGTAAATCTTGATACTGGAGATATTTATATAACAGAAACCAAAAAACATAAAGACCGCCATATCATCATGTCTGCAGATATGATTAATCTATGCAGGAAATATGATGAAATAGCAGGAAAACGTACATGGTTTTTTGAGTATAACAACGGCCCATATGACAGGAAATGGATGACATCACAGTTTAGGCATTGCTGGAAAAGGAGCGGACTTCAAGAGCATGGAAATCCAAGACCTTACGATTTAAGACATGCCTTTGCCACCCGAAATCTGATCAGATGGACAGACAATGGATTGGATATATATCATCTTCTCCCATATCTGAGTACGTATATGGGACATTCTGAATTGGACAGTACATTCTACTACATTCATCTTCTGCCAGAAAGGATAAGAAAATCTGCCGGAATCAACTGGAAACAGTTCGCAGATATTTATGAGAAAGAAGGTAATTGTATTGAAGATTAAAGATCCAGAGCTTTACAGATTAATGAAAAGTTTCCTCATCAATTACCTTCCGGATACAAGGCAGAAAAGCAAGCATACTATTCAGGCATACAGAGATGCACTTAATCTATACATGTCGTTTCTTGAAGAAGAAAAATATATAAAATTTAAAGATGTGAGTGTTTCTGATTTCAATCAGGAAAATATATCTTCATTTTTACGATGGCTTCATGACAAGCGCGAAAATGAAAGCACCACAATCAACCAAAGGCTGTCTCACATAAAAGGCTTTTGCAAATACATTCAAAAGAAAGACATTCTTTCATTTAAGACTTACAGCGAAATATGTGAGATTGCAGAATACAAAGATGAAAGGGTAAAGGATTTCATTTGGCTTACAATTGAAGATGTAAAGCTTGTACTCAAGCAACCTGATATAAATAAGAAAACAGGGATAAGAGACCGTTTTTTTATATCACTCATGTATGAAAGTGGATGCAGAAACGATGAGATTCTACACTTAAAGTTGAAAAATATAGTGATAAATAAAAAAGGCGAACCCGATGTTCATATATTTGGTAAAGGAAGCAAACACCGATGCACACCACTTTCAAAAGATATAGTGCCTTATTATAACGAGTATTGCAAGCTTTATCATTTTGACACTGCTAACAGTAGTGATGATCTTTTATTTTATACGGTTAGGAACGGAATCAAATCTCAGATGTCGCAAGACAATGTACAAAGATTTATGAAAACTTATGAAAAGAAAGCAAGGGAGATTAATCCTGAGCTGCCTCATCTCCACCCGCATTTATGGAGAAGAACAAGAGCTATGCATCTTTATCTTGCCGGAGTTCCGTTACCACTCGTATCTGAATGGCTTGGCCATTCAAGTATGGAAACAACACAAATCTATGCAAGGGCAACAGACGAAATGAAGCGACAAGCGCAAAGAAAGCTGGGAGAAAAAGAAGGTTCAGTGTTGAAAGATGATGTAGCATTTAAATATGCTGATAATGAAGACGTGTTGAAAAAACTTGCAGGGCTTAAATAATTAATACCGATATTTGCTGCAATAAAATTCATTGTTGCAGCAAATATCCAAAAAATCGGCATTAAAAAAATATCGGCATAAGGCCTGTGGAGGAAAATTACAAACTTATCAAAGAAAAGATCGGACTGACCAATTTTCGTGGCTACTCTGAAAACTCTGTCCTTCGGGAATTCTGGATATCCATGCTGCTTGCAAATCTGTCTCTCGCCATAAAGCGTGAGACAGACGACATTATTGACAGCACCATAAACCAGAAAGGAAACAAGAACAGATATATGACGAACATGAATGAGCTTATCGGATATCTCAGCCGCCATTTCGGGGAATATATGGATGCCGACACACTTACGCAAAAGTTTGATATTATTCGTTGCATATTTGATTTTGCCATATCACACAGGGTACAGGACAAAAAAGGCAGTGGAGTGTCAAGTCTCCGCACTGTTCCAAGAAAAGCAAAACATCATTACAATAATAAAACAACGCACTAACATCTTTTATGAAAGGCGGTGATGCCCTAAGGTATTTCTTGAAATGCAAACTCTATATTAAAAAATTTGTTAAGAGAACCAAGGGGGAAGTCTGCCCTTTTTTAGCTAATTTGGTATCAATAGTATTCTGTTATTGGTGGTTCATTGTCGTATATCTATGTTGATGCTGTACCACTACTAAGTTGTTAACATTGCTTTTGGAATGCCGAAAAAATCTCGAAACATCTGAATAACCCTGTTGATGTTGAAAGTCTTGTCGCCGGAATCAAAACACTGGATAGTCTTGATGAAACTATATAAATTTTACCTCTTAAGGCCACGATCTGATTCGTGGCCTTAATTCAATCCAATCTTTCTTATATTGAACTGAATTAAGGCTGCGAATATCTGCGGTTTGTCCTGAATGAATCTGCGGTGGGTATCTTTACCGCACTTTATAGAAGAAAATCTCGTCTGAAATAATCTGCGGAAATCGCCTGATATAAAGTGTGGTTTAACATAAGATTTACATAGGTTTTACATGGCTATGGTGTTTCTATTTACAACAATAAATTATAATAACAACATAATTATAGAAAGTTGTGAGAAAAGGAGATATTTTATGCCATCAACATATGCACATTATAGGCTGGGATTGGAAGTGAAAAATAATCTTGGCGCGACAGAAAGAAAAGTAGTGGAAGAATATCTGGAATTATTCATGATTGGTTTGCATGGACCAGATATTCTATTTTATTTTAATCCACTTTTCAGTAATCAGGTTAACCAGATTGGGTATGCAATGCATGGAAGATCTGGAAAGGAGTTTTTTGAGAATGCAGCAAAAGTCATAAAGCAACATCCGGATAATAAAGCATATTTGTCTTATGTGTATGGTTTCATCTGTCATTTTATACTAGATGAGACCTGCCACGGATATATTGATGAAAAGATTGAGTCCAGTGGCATCAGTCACACAGAGATAGAAGTGGAGTTTGACAGAATGCTTATGGTAAAGGATGGATATGATCCTATAAGACATAGGCTTACGGAACATATTGTTCCTTCAATGGAAAATGCGGAAGTAATACAAGCATTTTTTGAAGGGGCAGATAGTGTTCAGGTTTACCAGGCATTGAAGGGAATGATAAAAAGTAACAATCTGTTGCTTGCACCTTCTAAGGGAAAACGTTTATTGATTAATGCGCTTTTGAAGGTAACAGGAAATTATAAGGAAATGCATGGACTTGTAGTCAATTATAAGAAAAATCCTCTGTGTGATGACAGTAGCAGAAAATTGTGGTTCTTATATCAAGAGGCGAAAGGGTCAGCTGTATCATTAATTCATGAATATCTAAGTTATATGGAAGGTAGTGAAAATTTGAATCAAATATACAGTTATTCATTCGGGTCAAAGCTTATAGAGGAAGAGGAAATCAAAGATGCAATTTAAATTGACGAAGAAAGAAAAAAGCTGGGTACTGTACGACGTGGGAAATTCTGCGTTCACGCTTTTAGTATCTACAATCATGCCTATATATTTTAACTATCTTGCAGAAAATGCGGGACTGTCGGATGTGGATTATCTGGCCTACTGGGGCTATGCGGCTTCTATTGCTACTTTGGTTGTAGCTTTGATGGGACCGATATGCGGTACCATGGCAGATACAAAAGGATATAAAAAACCAATATTTATAATATCTCTATGCATTGGTGCGGTGAGCTGTATTAGTCTTGGATTTGCAAAAAACTGGTTATTGTTTCTGGTAATATTTGTTATTGCTAAAATTGGATATTCGGGAAGTCTGATTTTTTATGATTCTATGCTTTCCGATGTCACCAAAATAGAAAGAATGGATAATGTGTCTTCTCAGGGATTTGCATGGGGATATATAGGAAGCTGTATTCCTTTTATTATTTCTCTTGTGATTATACTTGGTTCTGATGTTATCGGGATTTCTATGGAGACGGCCATGACAATTGCTTTTATAATCACAGCAACGTGGTGGATTATCATGACGCTGCCTTTGTTAAAGAATTATAAGCAAAAATACTATGTGGAGAAGAAGCCTAATGCGGTAAAAGAGAGCTTTGCCAGACTTGTAAAAACACTTAAGAATGTTCGCAAGGAGAAAAAGGTATTCTTATTCTTGCTTGCATTTTTTTTCTACATTGATGGCGTTTATTCAATTATTGATATGGCGACCGCTTATGGTTCTGCTCTTGGACTTGATAGCACGGGACTTTTGCTGGCACTTTTGGTAACACAGTTTGTGGCATTTCCATTTGCAATACTATTTGGAAGGCTGGCACAAAAATATGAAGCAGAAAAGCTGATTATGGTATGTATTGTGGCATATTTTTGTATTGCGGTTTTTGCAATGTTTATTGCTTCGCAGTTACATTTTTGGATACTGGCTATCTTTGTGGGAATATTCCAGGGCGGCATACAGGCGTTGTCGCGTTCTTATTTTACAAAAATCATTCCGGTCAATCAGTCAGGAGAGTATTTTGGTCTTATGGATATATGCGGAAAGGGTGCTTCCTTTATGGGGACAGCAGTAATTAGTGTGGTTTCTCAGTTGACAGGGAGCGCAAATAAAGGAGTGGGGATGATTCCACTGATGTTTGTGATAGGAATAATATTGTTCAGATATGCCGTGAAGGTAGAGGGTACTAAAGGCTGTGAGGACGCCTGATTAGTATAAGATTTGGAGCTGAGACTAAAGATAATGAATTTATGTTGTATGTTAATCCAATTACACGAGGAAAAAAAAGAACATAATTTTATTACTTTTGGGGATGCAAGGAAGGCAATTGATATATGAGAATAGATGGAATATTATTTGATAAAGATGGAACACTGATCGATTATTATAAGAGTTGGGGAGTTGCTACAGCACCTGTGGCAGACAAGCTTTTAGAGTACTATAACATAGATAAAACAGATGAGAATAGAGAAAAATTAGTTGACGGAATTAATCCGTATGGCGGATTGGCGTATAAGACCTTTTCTATGGTCGCACAAGATTTGATTCCTATAATTTCTGAATTGAATCACGAAATAATAATATCTGAAAGACACTTAGCCCAAAAACTTAAATCGTTTTATCAGAAAGAAATATTGCGATTAGGTGAGAATATCCCGTGCATAGCGGATTTGGCAAAAATAATGGAAGAGTTTTCTAAAAGAAATAAAAAGATAGGTATTGCGACAACAGACACGTATGAGGCTACAAAGCAGACGATGAAAATTCTGTGTGCTGAAAAATATATTTCTAATTATTTTACAGACGAGATGCCGATAGATATGCCTGTAAAACCAGATGGCAAATTGTTAGATATAGTAGCAAAAAATTGGAATACAAAGCCTGAAAATATAGCTGTCGTTGGTGATACTGTTAACGATATGAAGTTTGCACATAATGGGAATGCAATTGCAGTAGGAGTACTATCTGGTGTTGGGACAGAAAAAGATTTAGAAGTCTGTGCAGATTATATTATTCCGTCAATTAAAGAGTTAGCTGACCTAATTGACCAAATTGAAAAGGAAAATTAAGTATGGGATATGTGTATTTAGCATTTGCAATCTTAGCTGAAATAATAGGAACAACTCTTCTGAAGATGACAGAGGGCTTTACAAAATTAATACCATCGATTGGGTGTGTAATAGCATATGTTATATGCTACTTTACTTTTTCTAAATGCATTTCTTATATTAACCTTAATGTCGGATATGCAACGTGGTGTGGCATAGGCATTGTGGCGACTACAATAATAGCAGTAGTTCTTTTCAAAGAACAAATTTCATTGCTTGGAATCATTGGAATAATATTAATAATAATTGGGAGTATTTTTGTTAATCTATTTGGATAGTAAAAAAATGTAGTGAGTGTATTATATTTCTTTATTTAATAAAGTAGTAATATTGATAAAGAGATAATTAGACATGCAGGAATTGCTAATAGTATATTAATGACATTGCCAACATTAGATAACGCATCGGTGGATGAAATTCTTGATTTTAAGAAAGATTTACAGATACCACTGATCAATTTTAGAAGGGCTATATATAATTTTTCTGAAACTATTTCTTCAATGCCTTGGGATAAAGATTTTGATTATGAATGTATAAAATTATACGAAACAGAAGTGGTTCCAAGAGTGAATGAAATAAATGAATTGTCAAGTGAAACAAGTATATTGAAAAATTTTGGAACAAGGGTTTTGGCAGATCAAGAAGAGAGAAGAAAACTGGGATTTGCAGGTGCGGGACTGATTGCTACTGTAACTACACAATCTAATATGTTTGATGCATTGGGATATTTGGAACAAATAATTCGATCTGGTGCCAAAGTAGGATTAACAGCTGCAGGGATTGAAGCTTTTTTGAAAACAATGGACGTTTTGAAGAAATCACATGATGATGTGAAAGAAAAAAAGAAAATTCAAAATAATAATACAATGTACTATTATTATAAGGCATATAAAAAAATATAGCTTCGATTTTTCGGTGTACATATACAATATCCAGGCTACTTCAAGTATTATCGCTGTTCAAAAGCAAGCAGAAAAGTTTGCAAATGTCATTGAGAAATCTTATCAAGAATTCAGAGAAAAGAAATACCTGATTTAAAAATAACACATTTGCATGGTTCAGAAGAGGTTAAGGAGTTTATGACAAGACGTAAGTAATGATTACAAAATGCTTGCAAAAAGTGCCAAAACGATAAAGAATGCATAGAATATTAAGAATAATAATACAAAATATAGCAATGTATAATTTGATTAGACACAATATATAGTTGCCAAAATCGAGTTTGAATAACGGACTAAAATGCCAAAAGCCTGTATTTATGCGGTTTTTCGGCATTTGATTTCTTGAATGGATCTACTTTGGCTCTATTTGTGGGCGGAGTAGTGGAAAGTTTTTTGTGGTTTGAAATAAAAATTTTATTGACACAAGAGATTATGGATAGTATACTTATCACCAAAATTATAAGGAGAGCATACAAATGAATCAGAACTTACATTCAAGACGTTATATGTACATGTATTATAGACGTACTGCGTTATAAGCTTTGCAAGGTTAATGCATTGGCTTATAGCCGGTAGGTCTATTAGTCTAGTGCATAAAACCAGAATGTAAGTGATGTGTTTAATATATATTATATTGCAAATTGGAATTATCGCACTGGACAATGAATGTTTGGTGCGATTTTTTTGTTATGGCGACGAGGAAAATGGTCATCGTGCTTGCACGAGTGACCATTTGACGACCGCTAATCAGAGCGAGATTCGCAGAGCGTATCTCGTCTCTGCGTGGAAGAGGTGCATGGAATGAGTGATTTAATCGAATTAAAAGTGGTAACAGAAGAGGAAGCAGAGTGTCTGCATAGACTACAGGTAGAAGCGTTTATGCCATTATATGAAAAATATCAAGATGATGACACAAGTCCGGCGAAAGAAAGCCTGGAAAGAGTAACAGAAAAGATTATTGAGGAGAATTCAGATTTCTACTTTATTGTGTTTCATGGGGAAAATGTTGGAGGTGTGAGAGTAAGATGGCATCAAGGTAAAAAGGTGTATGAAAATGTTAATTGGATATCTCCTATTTTTATAATTCCCAAATTTCAAAATAAAGGGATTGCGAGCACGGTGATAGAACAATTATTTGGTATTTATCCGAATACAATAGAATGGCGATTAGATACGATTAAGCAGGAAATGGGTAATTGTTATTTATACGAAAAATGTGGCTTTGTTAGGGGTGGTGAGGATATAATAGTAAATGAAAAGATGACATTGGTTGATTATGTAAAAAAACTGTATTAGAGTACGAAGATTTGAAAAAGAGGAGGCAGACGAGGTTAGCAAGCTGATTGTAAGGAATTTCCAAGAGGTTAATAGTAAGGATTATGAAATTGCAGCTATGGAGAAACTTGCAAAGGTTTATGATTCAGAGAAAGTTTTGAATATTGCCAGTTATGCACATATGTATGTCTTTGAATGGAATGGTAAGATAGTTGCTACAGGCTCAATTTCAAGGTTTCGGGGAAGTGAGACAGAAAGCATTTTGCTGACTATTTTCGTTTTGCCAGAGTTTTATGGAAAAGGTATCGGAAGAAAAATCATAAATACATTGGAACAGGATGAGTTCTATGCAAGGGCAACTCGTATTGAGATACCAGCATCTATTACAGCAACAGAGTTTTACAGAAAATTTGGATATGATTATAAGAATGGAGTTAAAGAGCTGGATGAAGAACAACTTTATAGGTTGGAAAAATTTAAGGAGGTGTCGATTTAAATGATAACAGACGCATTTGATAAATCAGAGGTCTTGTTTGGACCAAAAGATTTCTATGGCGAGCAAAAGCATTTATGTGACAAGTGTATTATTGTCTTTTCAGAGGTGATATTTGATTATATGCTTGAAACATATGCACATAAGGAAGCAGGCGTTATAAGATGCTGTAATGGAATGACGACGATATATATTTTTGAGATAGATGGAATGAAGATTGTGGGATATTTAAGCCATATTGGCTCTGCACTGGCTGGGAGCGATGTGATAGATGTAAATTGGCTTACAGGTGCCAATAAATTTATCATGTTTGGTTCCGCAGGTTCTCTGGATAGCAATGTAACGAATGGAAAGTTTGTTATTCCAACGGCAACTTATCGAGAGGAGGGATTGAGTTATCATTACGTTGCACCAGCAGATTACATAGAGATTAAGAATTCAAAAATAGTGAAAGCAATTTTTGATGAATTGAATCTTCCAAGTGTGACAGGTAAGGTTTGGACAACAGATGCCATTTATAGAGAAACAAAAGCCAAGCTTCAAGCAAGAAAAAATGAAGGCTGTTTAGCTGTAGAAATGGAACTTGCGGGCGTTCAGTCAGTATGTGACTTTTATGGTTGGGATTTATATGATTTTCTCGTTACAGGTGATGTACTTGAACAAGCAGTTTATGATGTTTCAGAACTTGCAAATGCAAACCATAATATGGATAAATTGTATATTGCCATTGAAATTGCAAAGAGAATTTAAAGAGCGAGGTAAAGAAAATGAGCAAGATAAAGTTAGCAGTACCTACAATTAAATATAAGGATAAGGCACTTCAGTTTAAAAAGGAATTTTTTGATAATAACGAGAATGTGATAAATGGCAGCGAATTGTTGGATAAAACGGAGTCTTATGAAGAATGGCTACAGTCTGTAATTAATAATGCTGATATTAAGACTGTTAATTCGGATTGGGTTCAGACAGATACGTTTTTTGCTGTGGATGATAATGATGAAATTGTTGGCATTATAGACTTAAGACATGAGCTAAATGAGTTTTTACAAGACTTTGGAAATAGTGGATATAGTGTAAGACCTTCTGAGAGAAGGAAGGGATATGCGACTGAAATGTTAAGGTTGATGAAAGAAGTTGCAAAGAGAATAGGATTGGATTCACTACAACTTTCGGTGGAACGATCAAATGAGCCGTCAGTAAAAACGATCAAAAAGAATGGTGGGGTATACGAACGGAGTTTTGAATTTGAAGGCGAAATTGCAGATGTATATAAAGTAGAATTGTAATATTAAATCGTGTGTTCTATATTGCACCAAAGGAATTTTATATGTTAGAATATCGCTTAAGGAAAGTACCCATGGAATATTGTTTATCTTATCAGATTAAGTGTAATTACATATGATGATTTGGCTGGTTTTAGTGATGATTTGAAGCAGGCAGTCAAAATGCTGCTTGATGGGAAAAGAGGTTAGTAAAATGGAAATCGGAGTTACAAAGGTAGTACAAGAACGAATGAAATCAACATCAGTAGAAACGACAAGAGAGGCTTCATTTGTTTTTTGCTGGGATACCCATTTGGTCAAGGTAAAGGGAAAAATGTTCTGCTTATTGTGAATGCAAGTAATCGCTATACCATTGCAATGACAGATATCGAGCCAAGAAACTGGAATTACTATACATTATATATTGAACAAGTGATTCGTGGTATTATGCAGAATATGGGATACTCGCAGGAGCAGATACAGCAATATTTCAATATGTCAGGGGAATTGATCGTGACTAAAACACATGGAAAGAAATCCGTTGGTGGAATCAACCGCATGCAATACTATGACAAGAAGTTGGAAAAAGATGTGAAGTATCAATGGGAATTAAGTGAATATCTCAATAGGGATATCTGTCAGCCGGAAGGTTTTGATGCGTATGGATACCCCTGTGAGTTATTCCGGCTTGATATGGAGCGAATAGGGATATTGTCAAATAGAAAGCCTGCTAAAGTCATAGATTTTAAGGCATACAAAGAGAGTAATCCTGGTACTACAGATTAGTACCACAAAGTTTGTCAGATCTTTGAAAAATGGTACAAAACCTAATTTGTGAAAAAAATTTCCATCTTTATGAAATCTTCAAAATTGTTCAGTATGCTATCCATAAAATCAAAAGAAAGGATTTGATTATATGGATATGATCTTGAAAACAACGAACCTCTGCAAAAACTTCAAGGGACAGAGGGCAGTAAACAATGTGTCTCTGAACGTTCGGCGCAGCTCGGTTTATGGACTGCTAGGACCCAATGGCGCCGGCAAATCCAGCACTTTGAAAATGATTACCGGCATCTTAAAGCCTACCTCCGGCAATATGGAATTTAACGGCCACACATGGCAGAGAAATGATCTCGCCCATATTGGGGCATTGATTGAAACGCCTCCTCTTTATGATAATCTGACTGCATACGAAAACCTGAAAGTACGGACCACGCTGTTAGGGCTGCAGGACAAACGCATTGATGAAGTTTTGCAGATTGTTAATCTGACGGACACGGGCAGGAAAAGAGCCGGCCAATTCTCACTTGGTATGAGGCAGCGGCTTGGCATTGCCATTGCATTACTGAACAATCCTCAGCTCCTGATTCTGGACGAACCCACTAACGGCCTTGACCCCCTTGGTATGGAAGAATTTCGTAAATTGATTCGTTCTTGTCCCTCCAAAGGAATCACGGTAATTCTGTCAAGCCATATTCTTTCCGAAGTACAGCAGATTGCTGATCATATAGGCATTATTGCCGGGGGGAATCTGGGTTATGAGGGGGAACTTCATGGAAATGAAGATTTGGAGCAGCTCTTTATGGAAGTTGTTCGCAAAAACAGAAAAGAGGGATATTGAATGGAAATGGCATATATGCAGGCTGAAAACCTAAAACACAAAAGAACTTTTGTGAAAAAGTTGATGGTCCTGGCTCCGTTAGTCACTATGCTTATAAATTTTTTTGCACCTCTTTGGTTCCAGATGAATTCTTATAATTGGTGGTATGTCATGCTTTATCCGGGCTTTCTTACCCTCCTTTGCACATTGATCGAGCAGCGAGATAATGGCAAATTAAAATACCGTGGGGTTGCTTCATTGCCTGTATCACAGAATAAAGTCTGGAAAGCAAAAATCGGAATAGCCTGCATTTACTCTTGGGTGGGAAATATAATTTTCCTTCTGCTAAATCTGCTGGGCGGCTTTGTCATATCAGTTATCAATGGAATCCCTTTGGTGATCGGAATTTGGCAGGCTGTGGCTGGAACAGTTTGCATTGTCATTGGAAGTCTGTGGGAAATTCCGTTATGCTTATGGTTATCAAAAAAAGTCGGTATTTTTATTACGGTTCTTCTCAATGCTGGGCTTGGCAGCATGTTAGGAATTTTCGCAGCTACCACCTCTTTGTGGGTGTTCTGTCCATATAGCTGGGTATCACATCTTATGATTTCTGTATTAAATATTTTGCCTAATGGTCAGCCGGTTGTAGATCATAGTACAGCAATGCCATTTTGGAGGATTATACTTGTACTGTTCCTTTCTCTGGTCTGGTTTGCAGTTTTATCCTTTGTTACGGAAAGAGGCTTTGAAAAACAGGAGGTGGGGTAACTATGGTATCTATGGTTCGGTGTGGGAAAGCAGAATATCAGAAATGCAAACACAGTATTTTGCTCTACATACACAGCGTGATTCCGGTTATCTGTGCTGTTGTTTTTGCAGGTTACTATCACATATCAAACTGGCAGCCGGCAACAAAAATCAGTGCATATCTGGAAGTGTTGGCTGTTGCTTTCCCGTTTTTGTTGGGAATTATTGTGGGGCTGGTTGTCCAAAGCGAAAATCAGGCCGGGCATTTTCAGCTTTTGTTGGGAACCATCCCATCTCGTACGGCAACGTATCTGGGAAAACTTGGTTTTCTGATAAGTTGTGCATGCAGTGCAACATTTTTAGCTCTAGGTATGTTTGCTTATATTTATAGGAACGCTCCGGCAATCCTTTATATGAAAGCAGGATTTTTATTGCTGGTTACCATGCTTCCTGTTTATATGATTCATTTGTTTGTGGGGCTGAAGGTTGGAAAAGAGGCATCGATAGGATTAGGAACTGCAGGCAGCTTAGTTGCTGCACTTATGATAACAGGTCTTGGAGACGCTATATGGAATTATATTCCCTGGGCTTGGGGTGTTCGTGCCATGGATTATATTGTGCTTGAATGGGAGAGCCCTCAGCTGTATGCACAGGTAAAAAATGATTTTTTCAACGGTATGATAATTTCGGCAAGCAGCACAGTTTTTCTGCTGATTGTTAGTTTAATTTGGTTTCAGGGTTGGGAGGGAGGCAGAAATAGTGAATAAAAATGCCGCATTATCAGAAAACCGACCTGCAAAATAAGGGGGAGACCAGACAATGTGATATAATGGAGCAGGAGGTGATTTTTTGACCCACATACTTGTAATTGACGATGAATTCCCTATTTTGGAATTAATTAAGAACAGTTTGGGGAAAGACGGTTACTTGATAACAGTTTGCCAAAGTGCTGATGATGTAGATATAAATAAGCTGCATTGTTATGACCTTATTCTTTTAGATGTGCTGATGCCAGGAACAGATGGGTTTGCGTTTTGCAAACAAATTAGAAATATGGTAGACTGTCCTATTCTCTTTCTGACAGCAAAGACCTTGGAGGAAGATATATTATTTGGGTTGGGCATTGGTGGGGATGATTATATTACAAAACCCTTTCGCATTCAGGAACTTCGTGCTCGCGTTGCGGCGCATTTACGCAGAGAAAAAAGGGAGCATCATAGCACACTTTCCTTTGATTCTAACATGAGATTTGACCTTTCTGCAAAGGTATTATATGTTTCAGAACAGCCAGTTTCCCTTACAAAAAGCGAGTATTCAATTTGTGAATATCTTGCAAAAAACCGGGGTCAGGTTTTTACAAAAGAACAAATCTATGAGGCCGTTTTTGGATTTGACGGGATAGGCGATAGTGCTGCGATTGCAACCCATATAAAAAATATTCGTGCAAAATTGGAACATTTCAAAATAAGCCCAATTAACACCGTATGGGGGATTGGATATAAATGGAAGTGAAGAAAAAAACTACATTAAAAATATTGTTTCGCCAATTTGCCATTTCCCTTATTGTTATGCTGCTGATTGGGATTATTGTGCCTTTCGGACTGGAATCGCTTGCCGTAAATGCCGGATTGGCTACAAGAGCAGATCAAAGCGAATTACAGGTTAAGGAAATCATACCAACGTTGAGGGTTGCCCCGGATATTACAAAGGTTGTAATTCCACAAGGCTGTGGTTACTTAATTCTGGACAAGAACTTTAACGAGCTTTACAGCAATATGGACCAGGAGGAAAAAGCCACTGCCTTGCTATACGCAAAGGGAGAATATATGGAATATGCCACAGGAAAGCAGTTCTTACTTATTGTTAGGGAAAAGGAATTTTGCGTTTTAAGGTATTATATTGGTTCTCAATTTACAATATCATGGTTACCGGAATATGTTCCATCGCCTGACACACTTACGTTTATCTTGATGGCTGTAAATTCATTGCTGGTGATTATTGTTCTAACCGCCAGATTAGCAAAGAAGCTGCGTACGCAACTTACTCCACTGTTTGAAGCAACTGCAGAAGTTGCAGAACAAAATCTTGATTTTGAGGTAGGACACTCCAAAATCAAAGAATTTGAAGAGGTGCTTATATCTTTTTCAGATATGAAGGATAATCTGAAAATTTCGTTAGAACGGCAATGGAAAACGGAACAAATGCAAAGAGAACAGATTGCGGCTCTTGCCCATGATTTGAAAACACCTCTGACGGTTCTTCAAGGAAATGCTGATCTGATTACAGAAACCAATCTAGACGATGAACAAAGGTTATATGTCGGTTATATCGTGGAAAGTTCCCATCAAATGCAGGGTTATATTCAAATTCTGATTGATATATCACGGGCAGCCATTAGCTATGAGCTTCATATAGAAAATGTAAATTTTCCAGAATTTATGCAGCAGATGTTGGGCTATATGGAATCATTATGCCGCACAAAAAAAATACGTCTACGAATAAATATCGTTTCTCTTCCCCAAACACTGAAATTTGATAGGGTGTTGATAGAACGTGCCATTATGAATGTTATCAGTAATGGGTTAGACTACTCCCCGGAAGGAGCAACCCTATATGTGGAGGCTCAGAGCAAAGACAGCTTTGTGAAAATTTCAGTTACAGACCAAGGAAGGGGGTTTTCCCAGGAGGCATTGCAACATGCACAGGAACGATTTTATATGGAGGATCAAAGCCGCAATTCAAAGCTGCACTTTGGTATGGGACTATATGTTACAAGCTCTATTATGGAACAGCATAATGGACAGCTTATTTTAGAAAATTCAAATCAAACAGGTGGAGCAAAAGTTACTTTGAAGCTTCCATGTTAGTATCATATATATTAATAGTCGGTCAGCCCTAAAATAAGGTTTTAAATCTGAATTATTAATGATGAAGGAGAAATGATGAAAACGACAATTAGAAAAGCTACAGTGGAAGATAGAAAAATAGTTGCAAGTTTGGCAATACAGATGTGGAAATCACATACTATGGAAGAATTGGCACAGAAATTTTATGATTATTTGAACAAGGAGAGTAGTATTGTTTTTCTGGCCATGTCAGGCGAAAGTGCGGTTGGATTTGCTCAATGTGGCTTGAGATATGACTATGTAGAAGGAACAGATTCTAGTCCGGTGGGATATCTGGAAGGAATTTTTGTAGCGGAGGGATACAGAAAAAGGGGACTGGCAAAAAACATGCTGGAGGCTTGTCAACAATGGGCAAAGGAGCAGGGGTGTAAAGAATTTGCCAGTGATTGCGAGTTGGTTAATGAAGATAGTATAGAATTTCATTTAAAAATGAACTTTGAAGAAGCAAATAGAATTATTTGTTTTGCAAAGAAATTAATTGAGTAAGGTTATTATTATCGGGCACTTCTATGAAATGATGTTTGGCAGTAAGTAGGCATTTGATTAGTTGATTCCATGATTAAATTAAATAAGCGGAGGAAACTTTTAGTTTTAACTTTAATATATCCATCTTGCCTGACCTACGGGATAGGCGTTTGGGCATTTTCTGTTCCTACTCTGATTTCATCGGTAACCATGCTTGTGGGCTTAATGATCAGTAGTCCTATTGCAGAAAAAGTTGGTGTCAATGTATGGTTTTTTATATCGGGTATCAGCATAGTCTTAGTAACAGCAGCAACTATATTTTGTTATGAAATTAAGTAGGAGAAAAGGAGATAATAGGGTATGATAAGAAAATTTGAAAGGGAAGATACATTGCAAGTTATGCAGATTTGGTTAGAGGGAAATATTGAAACACATGATTTTATACGAAAAGATTATTGGGTGTCTCATTGTTCTTTGGTACAGGAACAGCTTTTACAGGCAGATATTTATGTGTATGAACAAGATAAGAACATACAAGGATTTGTTGGTATGACGGGTGATTATCTTGCAGGGATTTTTGTTGACAAAAAACATCGTTCTATGGGAATCGGAAAAAGCCTTTTAGAATATATCAAAAAAAATTATCCTGCATTTTCATTGAATGTCTATCAAAAAAATCGGCGTGCAGTGAATTTTTATTTGAGAGAGGGGTTGTTTATTGCTTCAAAAGGAGTAGATGAGGATACCGGGGAAACAGATTATACAATGAGATGGGATGAACATATAAAAGAAAGATAGCACTTACCTAAATAGTTTTAAGATGCTTGAGGTCTGAAAGCAAAGCCTATTATTGATATTATGCCCGTCGTTGCAGATACTGAAAGGCATCTTGCTGTGCGGGACTATCTTCGCACCCATAAAGATACTGCAGATGAATATGGGAGCCTTAAAGAAAAACTATTTTATACATTGCAATGAGCCTTGACGGTTATATTGCAGACAGCAACGGAGGTGCCCACTGGCTGAAGAGTTGACTTTATTGGCTGGCATAGTATTATGTTCTTATTGCTGAGAAAACTGGAATTGAGTGAGGAGCAAGAGAAAATGTATGATTGTGGATTTATAAAAGAAAACAACTGGTTTCGCTATCGGGCGGCTGCAATTATTATAGAGGAGGGCTGTGCGCTTTTTGCCAGCAATCAAAGAGATGATTATTATTACTCCATTGGCGGTGCAGTTCATATGGGAGAGACAGCAGAGGAGGCTGTGCTTAGGGAGGTATATGAAGAGACAGGCATTCATTATGAGATTGATTATCTTGCAGTAATACATGAGAATTTTTTTAATAATAATACAGGAACTTTAAAGGCATTGGAGTGTCACGAACTGAGTTTTTATTACATGATGAAGCCAAGGGGAACAAAGGAATTAAATAGCAATAGCATAAGTGCTTTTGGAGACAGAGAACTCATGCACTGGGTGCCTGTGAATCAATTAGATAAAGTTAGGGCTTTTCCTGTATTCTTAAAAGATTACTTAAGCAAGGAACATATAGGAATTGAGCATATTGTAACAGATGAGAGAATTGAAAAGTAGGCTCCGGACGATTGGGAGAGACTTTATACTGCAGGAACTGGCAATAAGAGTTCGAAAAATATATAAGAGCCAACAAATATGCGGTTTACAGCGTTTGTTGGCTCCGTTGAAAGTGACGGTTAAGTGGTAATATATTAAAAATTTTTTAAGTAAAGCCTTCCCATTGAAAATTAATACCAACGATTCATTGGCAAATCATTATTTACGTCATTTGTAAATAATACCTGATGCAGATCAATAATACCATTGTTGAAAGTTGCTGCACATGCACATAAATATAATTCCCACATTCTTGCAAAACGTTCATCAAACATCTGAACCACTTCATCTCGATGCTCCTGATAATTGCGGTTCCAGCAAAGCAAAGTACGATTATAGTGACGGCGCAGGCTTTCCACATCTAATGTGTAAAATCTCATATCTCCGGCAATGTTAATTATCTCCCGCAGACTTGGAACTACGCCGCCCGGAAAAATGTATTTCTTAATCCATGCATCTCCCGGATGTTCCTGAAGGGCACTGATGAAATGAAGCAAAAACAGCCCGCCTGGTTTCATGCAGTTTTTGACACATTCCATAAAAGTTGTGTAATCCTTGCGTCCTACGTGTTCCACCATACCTACGCTGACAACACGGTCAAATTTAATTCCTAATGAGGGAAGATCTCTATAGTCTAACAATTTCACATCTAAATAATCTTCCAGATGTTCTTTGGCGATTTTTTCTTCAAATTTTTTCTTCTGTTCTGTACTTAAGGTAATTCCTGTTCCTCGAATTTTATATTTCTTAGCAGCTCTGATCAATAAAAAGCCCCATCCGCAGCCAATATCGCATAAGTGCATACCTTCCTTCAGCAATAACTTTTCCAAAATCCGGTCCACTTTGTTACATTGCGCTTCATATAAAGTATCCTGCTCCGTCTTAAAATATCCACAGGAATAGCTCAGTGATTCATCCAGCCACATAGAATAAAAATCATTTCCTATATCATAATGAGATGATACTTCCTTTTTCTGATTTGATTTTGAGTTAGATGAAAAAATAAGCTTCTTTAATTTTTTGGTATCTGTAGAAAATTTCCCTAATTGTCCTAAAAAGCTATTTAATGCATGGTATAAATCACCTTTAATTACAAGATCACCATCCATATATGCTTCTCCCAATGCAATCGATGTGCTTGTTAATAAGTCTGTCATACTTGGTATTTTGTGAAAAGTAACCGAAAATTCTGGTGTTCCTTCACCAACCAAATATTTCTGTCCATTTAAAACAAGTTCAAATGTGCATGCATCAAATCGCTCCATAAATTTTACAAATTCTTTTTCTATAAGTCCCATTCCGTGAAACCTCCTTCTATGTTTCTGCTATTATAAAGTAAAAATTAAATAGCTTAATATATTATTATAAAATATGTTATTTTTTTGTCAAGAACAAAGAAAATTAGCAAAGCAGAATAAATGTATCACATATTAACAATGATTTTTTTGTTCTTTATCCCTCTGCTAAAGTCCCAATTTCCTTGAGTTTTATCTGTAGTTGCTGAATATCTTCCTTTGGCGGTCGGCCAAAGCTCTTACCATAATCTCGGATAAATTGGGATACGCTCTCATACCCCACATCAATGGCTGCGTCTGTTACAGAATAGTCTTCTTCTAACATTAATCTACGGGCCTCTGTAAGCCGCAGTTTCTTTTGGCATTGCATTGGTCCCATTCCAACAGCTTTCTTAAATTTAGAATGAAAACTAGAAACGCTCATATTTCTCTGTTTTGCCAAATCTTCAACAGAAAAATCACTTCTGTAATTTGCTTTAATCCAGCTATTAGAATTATAAATTTCTCCTGCCTGCTGTATTCCTACAATATTGTGCAGAAATTCTTTTCCAAACTGACTGAGGATAACCCGGAATATAATTTCCTGTTTCATATGCTCTCCCATAAATAGAAGAACTTCAGGCTGATTCAATAAGCCCAACAAACGATAAATGCTTTCCAGCAAGCCGTCTTCATCAGCAGCGCAGGATTTCGGTTCATAATCATTGGAAAAGATTTTTTCAGATAGATTTCCATCAATATTCCTTATAACACTTAAAATGTCATCTACTGAGAATTCAATCACTAAAGTTGTTAGCGCCTGATTTTTTCCGCTGATATTCCAACCATGCATAGGACTTACGATCGCGGATACAAAATACTGGCCTGGGCAGTAATCTGCAATTCCGTTTACAGAATGAAGCCGCAGTTCTCCATCCACTGTCAAAAAGAAAAAAGGACATCCGGGTTCTGGTATTGTTATTCTCTTTTTGGTATTTTTATATATAGTTAAATACGGGATACTTGTCTCGTTTCTTCCCTCTTTCAAATTTAAATGCAAGCATTGCTCTTTCATACCTTTTATTACATCCTTCAAATTCAATTCCCTCTTTCCTCAATTTTTAGAATATCCAATCCCTCTTTAAAAACTAGTATATCATATAAATATTTTAATGCTACGGTTTTTACAGTGTATTTTGATAATGGCGTGAGCCATTCTTACTAAAAGCAGAAAAGTCTTTGCAAACATTCAAAGATCTCTTGGCATTTTATGCAAATAATATGGCAACATATGTAGGCGTATCTTGATTACTCTCATCTGGAATGTTATCTTTAACAAAGAAAGAGGTGGTAGTTTGAAAATATCAATAAATATTGATACAGATATAAAAGGTACAGAAATATCAATTTCCTGCAGCCAATTAACACCTAAAATAGAAAAAATACTGGCAACGCTGCGGATTTTAGACCAACAATTAATGGCTGTGAAAGGAGATGAGACATATATTTTGGATATTTCGAAAATAGTTTATATTGAGTCTGTGGACAGGAAAACCTTTGTATATACCTGCAATGATTATTTTGAGTCCAAATTAAAGCTTTATGAATTGGAAGAACAGCTTTGTGAATATGGTTTCTTTCGAGCAAGCAAATCTTGTGTGGTACAGTTAAAATATATCAGGTCTTTAAAAGCTGATATTAATAGAAGGATTAAAATTACTTTAGAAAATGGAGAACAGATTATGGTTTCAAGGCAATATGCGGAAGAATTAAAAAGAAAGCTGGGGATGAAATAAATGGAAGAAAGAAAAACAATATTTGATTATTTAGGGCAAGTTTTTATGCTTTTTGGAATTACGTTGGCAATACTAATCCTATTATGTTTGTTGTTTGGAGAATCTGCGAAAGAAGTATCCACAATGTTTTCATTAGGAAGTAAAGGATTAAGTGTTTCCACCATGGCACAGTTTCTTTTAGTATCAGCGATTATCGTTGCTTTAAGATTTCTGTTTTTTACAGACGCGATCATCAAAAACATGCCTATGATTGGGAGAACAATATGTATGATCATAATTGTGCTTATTACGATTAGTCTGTTTATCTTATTTTTTGGCTGGTTCCCTGTAGAAATGTGGCAGCCTTGGGCGATGTTTTTCTTGGGTTTTACTATCTGTTTTATTATTAGCACAGTGGTGACCGGGCTGAAAGAAAAAGTGGAAAATAAGAAAATGGAGGAAGCATTAAAAAGAATCAAGCAGGAGGAAAAATAAATGGAGTATTCAATAGATATATCAAACATAGGGCATGAATATGACGGCAAAAAAGTATTAGATGGAATCAACCTGCAGATTGGAAGTGGAGAAGTCTTAGGTCTTTTAGGCCCTTCGGGAGCGGGAAAAACCACACTGATCAAAATTTTAACAGGACAGATAGAACAGATTCGGGGAAATGCAGTGATACTGGGGAAGGATACAAGAAAATTTAAGGGAAGTGATTTTAAAAAATTGGGAATTATGATGGACAATTTTGGGGTGTACGAAAGACTTTCCTGTTATGACAACCTAAAGTTGTTTGCCAGGATATACGGTATCCCACAGGAGAAAATTAATGAGACATTAAGCGATATGGGGTTACGAAAAGCAGGGAAAACACTAGCGATGAATTTATCCAAAGGAATGAGAAGCAGGCTGATACTTGCAAGAGTGCTTATGATAAACCCTTCTATTTTATTTTTAGATGAACCTACCAGTGGGCTTGACCCTGCATCTAGGGAACACATTCATAGATTGATATTAAAAGAAAAAGAAAAGGGAATCACCATATGTTTAAGTACTCATAATATGATGGAAGCAGAGAAACTCTGTGACCACATAGCACTATTACATGAGGGAAATATTATAGAATATGGCAGTCCGGCAGAAATATGCAGAAAATACAACCATCAGAAAAAGATAAAAATACATTTATACAATGGAAAAGATATAGAGTTGTTCAATGACAAGTCATCAGCAAGAATTGTGGAACATTATTTGGCGAATGAAATGATGGAAACAATTCATTCTACAGAACCAACTTTAGAAGCGGTTTTCATGGAACTGACAGGAAGGGGATTGGAATAAATGGTAACAAATATAGCAGCAATATTTCAAAAGCAAATCAAAGATACATTTAAAAATAAGGAAATTTTCATTCAGTTTATCATGTTTCCAATTCTGACAATTATTATGGAACACGCAGTGAAAATAGATGGAATGCCGCCCCACTTTTTTGTAAATTTATTTGCGGTTATGTATATAGGGATGGCACCGCTCACCTGTATGGCAGCTGTGATTTCCGAAGAAAAAGAAAAAAATACGCTAAGAGTGCTGTTGATGTCTAATGTAAAGCCAGTGGAATATCTGTTAGGAATCGGAGGAAATATATGGGCAATCTGCATGTTGGGGGCAGGTGTGATTGGCGTTTGTGGAGAATACAGGGGAGGCATTTTTGGAAGGTTTATGTTTATTATGGCAGTGGGAACACTGGTATCCATATTAATCGGGGCAGCCATTGGAATATGGAGTAAAAATCAAATGACGGCAACCTCCATTACAGTTCCGGTTATGTTGGTTTTCTCATTTCTTCCCATGATATCCATATTTAATACAAAGATGGAAAAATTGGCTGCAATTACATATTCTGGGCAAATTAGCCGTTTGTTAGATAAGATGGAAATCAGCACAGAGAGCATGGCAGTAATGGTTTTCAATATGGCGGCGGCAATGGTCTTATTTGGGTATGCATATAGAAAAAGAGGTTTGGAATAAAGAATATCTACCCATTTGCAAGTAAATATATTATAATAATCCATAGAACAAAATCTAGAGGAGAAGCACATATGAAGGAATTATTCTTAGATTTAAAAAATTACAGAACAGAGGGCAATATATATAAACGAACCGCTATCAGAGGGATTGTTCAAAAGGAGGGCAAATATCTGGTTATCCATAGTAAATACGGTGACTATAAATTTCCCGGAGGGGGAATGGAAGGGGATGAAACTCATGAGGAAACGCTGATAAGAGAGATGCAGGAAGAAACAGGGTATCGTGTGTTGCCCCAAAGTATGAGAGGAGGAATCAAAGTCAAAGAGCGAAGAAAAGGTGATTTAGAAGATATTGTGGAGATGGATTCCTATTATTATTTTTGTACTGTTGATGAAAAACCTAGAGAGCGTAATTTGGATGAATATGAGGAAGAGTATGACTATCAAGTTGCTTGGCTTTCTTTGAAGGAAATTATTGATAGAAATCAACTGGTAGAGAATTATGAAAATATTCCATGGATTGTTCGGGAAACTATGGTAATGAAAGAAATATTAAAGGGGAACATAGAATATGGAAGTGACGCTATTGGCTGAGTGGCTCAACTCAGCTTTTGCACAGTATGATTATATAATTTTAAAAGCATTGCATGATCTGGCAGTGGCTACGGAAGGAGCGTTGACCCCATTTTTCCAATGGATAAGTAATTTTGGAAAAATGGGAATAGGAGAGATACTTCTGGGGCTTCTGCTTTTGTGTTTTAAAAGGACCAGGAAAACAGGGGTGTGTTTACTTTTGGCAGTGGCCTTAGGAGCATTAATTACAAATGTAATTGTAAAAAATTATGTGGCAAGACCTAGACCCTTCCTAGATACTACGGGAATTTATTATGAATGGTGGAAATTTATCGGTGGAATCAAACAAGCAGAATATTCTTTTCCATCAGGGCATACAACAGCAGCCATGGCTGCTGTTACAGCAATTATTTTGAATTCAAAAAATAAATGGAGATGGGTTTTATTTTTGTTTGTTATTTTAATGGGAATTTCCAGAAATTATCTAATGGTGCATTATCCATCGGATATTCTGGGCGGAATCTTAGCAGGGACTTTGGCAGGCTATGTATCGTTTTTTATTATGGATAGAATCAAAGAGAAAACTGGTTGACATTCCCTTAAAAGTTATGTATACTAAGATTAATTTTTAGAGAGAGGTGAAAAGATGAGAAGATAATCTGCTTTTGAAACATGAATAACTATTAATGCAGCGGTTTTTAACTGACTGCTTTGTCATGTTGCCAAAAGTGGATTATGATTCTCATAACCTCTCTTTTTTGGTGTAAAAAATATTTAATATTTGCTGCCGGGACAATATTATGTATAGGCATACCCATAAGCAAAGGATTATTTATGAGGTTAGCATATGTGAATCAGGATCATTTGGCAACAGATGATTCTTTTTGTTAGGAGGAATGTTTATGGCATTAATCAACATATCTAATCTCACTTATTGTTATGAGGGCAGCTATGATAATATATTTGAAAATGTATCTTTTTCCATAGATTCTAACTGGAAATTGGGATTTGTGGGCAGAAACGGAAAAGGAAAAACTACGTTTCTTAATTTGCTGCTGGGCAAGTATTCCTATCAGGGGGTTATAAGCACGTCTATGGTCTTTGATTATTTTCCCTATGAAATTTCAGAAGAAAACATGCAGAAATGCTGCAGTGAATTTTATGAGGAATTAAAGGCAGACAGCCAGTTGTGGAAGATTATTTGCGAACTGGAGAAATTGGCGCTGTCGGCGGAGGTGCTGTATCGACCTTTTAGCAGTTTGAGCTACGGAGAACGTACTAAGGTAATGCTTGCAATTTTATTTTCCGGGGAAAATGATTTTTTACTGATTGATGAACCTACCAATCATTTGGATGAAGAAGCTAGAGAATGTGTGAAAGCGTATTTGCAAAGGAAGCAGGGATTTATTCTTGTATCCCATGACAGGGATTTGCTGGATAGTTGCATTGATCATATTCTTGTGTTGAATCGCCATTCCATAGAAGTACAAAACGGCAATTTCTCCAGTTGGTGGGAAAATAAAAGTCGAAAGGATGCTTTCTCCAAGGCAGAAAATGAGAAGCATAAAAAAGAAATCGAAAAGCTGAAAAAGGCGTCGGATCAAAGCCGCGTCTGGGCAAATCAGAATGAAAAGACTAAGATAGGATTTGATCCGGTAAAAGACCATGACCGAAGTATTGGAACGCGTGCTTATATTGGCGCAAAGACAAAGAAAATGCAGAGCAGGGTAAAGCAGATAGAAAAAAGGATCAGCAGAGAGATAGAAGAAAAGGAAGGACTGCTGCAAGATATAGAAGCTCCTGTAGATTTGAAAATTATGCCGCAAAAGTATCACAAGGAAATTTTGATTTCTGCAAAACAGTACAAATTTTCTTATGAGGAAACCAAAGAAAGTCAGAGAAAAGAAATCTTATCTGATTTTGATTTCGAATTGCGTCAGGGAGAAAGGGTATTTCTTCATGGGCAGAATGGCTGTGGAAAGTCCACCTTTTTAAAAAGCATTTTAGCTCATGGTGGATGGAAAGAACAAAAAGGGGTTTTGGAAGAAGGAAGGCTTAGTGTAGGTTCCGGGCTGGTGATTTCCTATATTGATCAGGACACATCTTTTTTAAAGGGAAGTATCAAGGATTTCTGCAAATATCGGAATTTGGATCAAGCACTGTTTTGTGCAATTTTAAGGCAGTTGGATATAGAACGGGTACAGTTTTTAAAACCTATGGAGGAATACTCAGAAGGGCAGAAAAAGAAAGTTTTGATAGCTTCAAGTCTGCTGCAGCCGGCACATTTATATATATGGGATGAGCCGCTGAATTATATAGATGTATTTTCTAAAATGCAGATGGAAAAGCTTATTCTTACTTATCAGCCCACCATGCTGGTTGTGGAGCACGATGTGAGGTTCCGGGAAAAGATAGCTACTAGAGTTGTAGAAATTTCCAAATGACTGATAAAGAAAAACATTGAGAATCTTTGTCAGATACCGTATGATAGTGGTGATTAAGAAATAAAGTTTTGAGATAACAAAAAAATTTTACGTATAAAAATGTAAAATGCATTAAGGAAGGAAATACAGATGAAAGAATATAATTCTTTGTATAGGGCAACGAAAAAGAGCCTAGGCTGCTATCTGCTATGCATTGCTGTGATGATGTTAGTTGTCATTATAATGACAGGCTGTGGCAGACAGGAAGATGAATCTGCACAGGCAGCAAAAATCACCTGTGTACAGGAGTTAGAGGGAAGAAATATTGGGGTACAGATTGGAACAACCGGTGATATTTATGCTTCTGCTTATGAAGGTGATGAAGCAGGAACAAAAATTACCCGTTTTAATAAAGGAACGGATGCAGTACAGGCATTAAAACAGGGGAAAGTAGATTGTGTTATTATTGATGAACAGCCTGCTTTATCATTCATGCAGAAGAATTCTGAATTGTCTATATTGGAGGAAGAATTTGCTTTAGAGGAATATGCTATCTGTGTGGCAAAAGGAAATACAGAATTGACATCCTCTATCAACGAAGCTTTGGCAGTACTGAAAGAAAACGGAACCTTAGAAAATATTGTTCATAATTACATTGGCGATGATACCAAAGGGAAAACCCCTTACAAATCTCCGGAAGGTACTACCAGAGAAAACGGTACCCTTACTATGGCAACCAATGTGGCATTTCCACCTTATGAATATTATGAAAACGGTGTTGCTGTGGGGATCGATGTGGATATGGCACAAGCAGTTGCAGATCAGTTGGGGATGGAGTTAGTTGTATCTGACATGGAATTTGACTCAATTATTATTGCGGTGCAGTCCGGCAAGGCAGATATAGGTGTGGCGGGTATGACAGTCACAGAGGACAGACTGAAAAATATTGATTTTACAGAGTCTTATACCACTGCAAAACAGGTGATTATGGTAAATAGTGGGGGTGTTTCCACAAGTTTATCGCTGCAAGAAAAGTTGTATCAGACTTTTATAGAGCAGGCCAGATGGAAATATATTCCTCAAGGTTTACTAAATACCTTAATTATTACAGTATGTGCAGGAATCGGCGGCATTATGTTAGGATTTGTACTTTCCATGATACGTGTTGCTCATGATAGGAATGAAGAAAGACCCACAGTAATTAGAATCTTAAACACCATTGCAAAAATATATTTGACGGTATTCCGTGGAACACCGATGATGGTGCAGTTATTGATTATGTATTATGTGGTATTTGCTTCCGTGAAAGTAAATCCAATTATTGCAGCGGTGATCGCCTTTGGATTAAATTCGGCAGCCTATGTGGCAGAAGCAGTGCGTGCAGGTATTATGGCTGTAGAAATCGGACAGTTTGAGGCAGGCAGAAGCCTTGGCTTTAATTATAGGCAGACCATGATTTATATTATTTTACCTCAGGCGGTGAAAAATGCATTGCCGGCAATGTGTAATGAGTTTATTGCCTTATTAAAGGAAAGCTCTATTGTAGGCTACATTGGTTTGATGGATCTAACTAAGGCAGGGGACATCATTCGAAGTAATACTTATGAAGCAATGATTCCACTGTGTACTGTGGCAGTGGTATACCTGATTATAGTAATGATTTTAACGGCAGGTGTAAGTCGTTTAGAAAGGAGATTGAAGAAAGATGCAAGGTAGGGAAGTGCTGATTGAAATTAAGGATTTATGCAAATCTTATGGTGATCATCTGGTGTTAGATCACATTAATACCACTATCTGCAAAGGAGAAGTAATTGCCATCGTAGGTCCTTCCGGCTGTGGCAAATCCACTTTTCTTCGCTCCATGAATTTATTAGAAAAGCCGGAATCAGGTGCCATTATTTTTGAGGGCACGGATATTTTAGATAAGAAAACGAATATTAATCATGTGCGTGAAAAAATCGGTATGGTATTTCAGCAGTTCAATTTATTTCCTAATATGACAGTAAAGGAAAATATTATGCTGGCACCGGTGAAATTAAAGGTGATGGGAAGGGAGGAAGCCTCTAAAAGAGCGGATGAACTTTTGGCAAGAGTAGGACTGGCAGATAAGGCAGATGCTTATCCCGGCAATCTTTCCGGCGGGCAGAAGCAGCGTATTGCCATAGCAAGAACCATGGCAATGAATCCAGATGTGATCCTTTTTGATGAACCTACATCTGCCCTTGATCCGGAAATGGTAGGGGAAGTGTTGGAGATCATGAAGGAGCTGGCCCGTGAAGGCATGACCATGATTGTGGTAACCCACGAAATGGGATTTGCTAGAGATGTTGCCACCAGAGTTTTATTTATAGATGAAAAGAATATTAAAGAAGACAGCGAGCCTAAGGAATTTTTTGAAAATCCTAAGAATCAGAGGCTGCGGGAATTTTTATCCAAAGTCAGATAAAAGAAAATAAACTGAGTACCAAAGGAGTATAAAAACATAGAAAAATAGCAGATATTAAAGAGGTATTTCGGCTATGGCACTCTGGGGAGGGCCAGGAGGAGCTGATAGATGAAATTTTAAGGGGATTGCCTGCGCTATTATATTTTGAATTATTTTGGCGAGCAGGTGAATGGGCGCTGTGAAAAGTGCGGAAATTGTTAGGCTGAGTATGAGGAAAGGGACGTGACGGATATCTGTCGGAATATGAAACTGTCACAATCCTGTAGAGAAATCGAAAATGGTGAGCGTAAGATTATGATTAAAGTAAGCAAAGAGTAATTGCGGACAGAATCTGCAGAAAGCAGAAAAACAAATAAGCGAAAATCGGATATGTGTATCAAACTGCCGATGAATAAGCAGAAAATGCTGAATGTGAATGGAATCGGTGAAAGTAAATATGAAAAGTATGGGGAACGCTTTATCGAAAAATTAAGAGATTTTACAAAAGGAGAGAAGATGAAACTTTACTATGAGGAGGCAAGTGCAGAGCAGGAGTCGGAATCCCGACAAATAATGCCGGGACGCTGGCAGGCATAGGCTTATTCCCCATTAAGCAATAAATCACGCTGATGTCCTAAAAGTTTTGTTATAATTCCCAAAATCGTTCCTACCAGCAGGGCAGCTGTGATTGTACCGATTCCCACACTTCCAAAGCCGTGTATCATGATTAGGCAGACTATAGTAGAGATTATTACCATGGAAACGTCAAAGGTAATTTTTATTTTAGAAAACTCAATGTGTGTTATATCGGAAACTGCTTTCATTGCGCCTTCTCCCGCAAGGGGGATTAGATTTGCAGGCAGATATAAAAATATGCCGAACGCAATAAGAACTGTGCTGATCAGCATCATGATGATTCTTATCGCCAAATTATGGGGAGTAGGAAGGTAGGAAACCCAGTAATTGCAGAAAGTTGTAAAGTATCCAAAAATGATGCCCACTGCAATTTGAAGCAGGCTGGATGGGTTAAAATTCTTTCTCAATATTATGATCTGTATCAGTACCAGCACAGTATGGTAAAGTATGGTAGCTTTTCCCATTTCGATTCCCCATACACAGGTCATTGTGTACGGTATGGAACTTACAGGCGAAACTCCAAGATTTGATTTGACTGAAACAGCAATCCCGATAGTCATAATAAATAGCCCGATAAAATACATGGGCACTCTGAATTTCAAGTTTTTCATTGTTCTGCCTCCTTAAGAATGTGTGACTGCATATTTTCGTATAATCTTGACAACATACTGCAAAGTTGTTCTCGTTCCTCCGGTTCAAAGCCAGTGAAGGCCGCCTCTTCGATTTTGGCAAATTCTTGTTCTAGTTTCTTAGCGGCTTCCCGTCCTGTTTCTGTCAAAAATACGTAGGAGGAGCGGCGGTTGCCGTTTTGTTCCTTCCTTTTTATTAGGTTCTTGTTTTCCATGCCGTTAAGTATGGAAGTTAGTGAAGCCGGCTCAATATGACAGGCAGCGGCGATATCCTTCTGCACAGTTCCGTCATGTAGTAACAAATAATCCAGGACTTTCGGCTGTCCGGGCGTAAGCCCTGTGTCTTTGATAGCGGCAGTCAGGGCTTTTTGGAGCATTGAATGGTCTGCCATCAGCAGATAGTGTAATGTTTCTCTCATTGAAAAACCCTTTCTGTTAGAAAGCTAATTATTAGAAAACTAACAGTATTATATTACTTTTAGGGACGCCAGTCAATAGGATATTTTTAAGCGGAAAGATGGATTGCAATAGTTCAGTCCTACTAGGACCATGAATTTAGAAAATTTTTAACGGTATCCAGTTTGTTGTCTTTATGATAGAAAACGCCAAAAGAAAGGTTTGGTGTGTTGTTAACAGGAATAATGGCAAATTCCTCTGATGTGGGGCAAAGAAGCGAAGGTAACAGGGTAATTCCCATTCCTGCAGAAACCATACAATGTGCAATTTCAATGGTATTGCAATAGGAAATTGTGGAAAAAGACGGTTTCTCAAGTAATTGCTGTTGAAATGCAGCAACAGCGAGAGGGGCATTAAGTGGGTTACAGGCCAGTATTTTTTCATTTTTTAGGTCATGGATGTCAACAGTAGGTCGTTGTGCAAGAGGATGAGCTGCCGGAACCAAACACGACCAATAATCTTTTTGTAATTCTTTAAAACGAATTCCTTTTTTCACAGTTATATTTTCTTTGTAATAAAAAAGTATGTCTAATTTCTTTTCTAAAAAAAGATTTCGCACTATTTTATAGCTCAATATTTCAATTTCAGGGCATATATCTGGATATTTGGAATGAAGTATGCGTAAAATGCGGGACAAATAGGAAAGTACAGTAGAGTTGCTTAATCCAATGCGGATAGAGTTCATTTCACGCTTTTGCGTTTGAACATGTTGTACCGCTTGTTCCACTTTAGAAATAATTTCTTTTGCATCCTTATAAAATGTCATTCCTGCAGAAGATAATTCCACATGGCGGGTAGAGCGAATAAATAAAGTAGCTCCTAGTTCGTTTTCTAATGCGTTAATTTGTTTGGTAACTGCCGGCTGTGATATGTACAATGCCTCGGCAGCACGGGCAAAACTTAAATTTTCTGCCACTAAAATAAAACACCTTATATTATCTATGGTCATATTCTTACCCCCTTTTAATAACTTTTGGTTATAAATTATAGCAGATTTTCAATTAAAATAAAAGAGAGAATCTGTTATATTTATATCTTGAAATTAAGTAAGGAGCATTCCTGTAATTCAGAAATAATGCCAATTGAATAAAAGAAAACCTCGAAGTACAATTAAGGTGTTCATCTTGGCGGATGAAAAAACACTTTAACAATACTGGAGGTTTTCAA
>CASEML010000118.1 GCA_949289145.1 uncultured Eubacteriales bacterium
ATCAGTCGGCTCAAACATTACCCATTTCCCGTCACGATAAATTGTTGCCTCATCATATTGTCTGCAAACAGAATCAGAAAGAGTTGCCCTTATCTCCTCAAATTTTGCTCTTTCATCTTTTCCAAAGATAATCATAAATCCAAGGCTATTCTTTTTCGCATATAGACTGCAAAGCGTTTTACCGCCTCTGCGGTACTTATATTCATAAACCCAGTTCTTACCGCCTGTATTCCATAGCCGTTCCATATCATATTTTTCATCAATCGCTGAACACAGCTCTTGCCAGACTGCAAACAAAGGGTGTCCGAGCAATTCAGTCATAATTGACTGAGTAGGAGTATTTTCAAGCATTGTGTTCCCTCCGCATAACAGTATTTGTTTATGACTTGTTCAGATACGCACTTGCTAATTTATGTACCTGTTTTATTTCTTTTGACGATAAATCCCATTGCTTCAGTTCATTGGAAACCAGTTCAGGATATTTTTTGCTTATATCTTTCAAAGCGTTTCCTATTGATTTTCGTACATACTCGCTTTCATCATCTTTAAGAGAAGATAAAAGCTGTACTGCCATCTGCGGATGCTCTTTAAAATAAGGGCGGCTTGTCCAAATTCTCAATCCTTCTGATGCAGCTCTCCTTGTATTGGCACAACCACTTTTCAGCCATTCCTTAATAACCGGAATTGCTGTTTCATATCCTATAATTTTACAGTAATTATCAAATGCCATTGCAAGAATTTCCTGCACCTTCCAGCTTTTGTGCTGACTCACAGTATCTTTCAGAAATAATAATGCGCTTGTGTTTTCACAAGCTGCATATCCCACCAAGAAAACGCCGACTTCCTGTATCTGAAAATTATCTGACTGATATAACTCCAATCCCATAGTGAAGCATTCATCAAGTGAGTGCTGCTTGTAATAACTTTCTGCTTCCTGTTTTACAAGTTTTAGACTATCTTTTTCAGGTATGACTTCTTTCAAATGTGCTGTAAAATTTTCCATTATGTACATTACCCTTTCAAATTTTCCAAAGCAGCTGGGTTGTTTTCGAGGATTGCCCCAATAGTGGGGCAGGTTTCTAATTCCGAACAGTCACCGCAGGTGGAAACGCCTTTATTTAGCGCACACTTACGAATCCCACACAGGCTATCGCAAAAAACAGTTTTTGACCCATTCATACGACAACCCTCACAGTTAATATGTTCCGGCAGAATAGGAGCATTGTTTAACTCTGCCCACAGCTTCGCCGTTTTCTCCCGCAAAGACTGATCGTCATTGACAGTCGCTATGTATGCATCGCATTTTTCGCAGTCCAACCCGCAGTATCCGATCATATCTTTCATAGGTTACATTCCTCCTGTCTTTTACTCTTCATCATCAACTTCACGCTCAAAGATCGAATACTTCCAGTCATCAGTTCCGAAAATCAAACGCCAGCCCTGTTTTCCATATTCATTGAGCTTCTCAATATACCGATCCAGCTTAATATGAACATTAAATGATGGCTCTGCGCTTAAATCAACTGTCATATACTCATACTTCTTCATAACAAACCGTCTTCCTATATATAAGTCTTTATGAAAAATTTTTCATTATATCCGCAACAAACTGTGTCTGCTGCTTTCTCAAATACGATTTCACAAAAGGCTTCAGCAGCCATTTCTTCGCTTTCACTTGTTCCGTAAAATCTATCTCTGTTTCATCGCCTTTGGCAGTGAAAATGCCAGTCCAATGACCTGTCATATTGCTGTTTTCCATATCAAATTCCCAGCGTCTGTATGGCTCAACAAGCGTCACAGTGAATGTCGTAGGGTAGCCATCTTTGGTATATTCGACAAATTGCTTGTCGCTTATAATTTCTGTTTTACTCAGGTCGCTTCTCCAAGCTCCGTAATTTTCAATATCCAACACCAGCTCCCACACTTTTTGAAGTTCGCCGGGGATTAGCGCTTTTATATTTGAAACTGCCATTTTTGCTCCTCCTTAAATCAGTCGTATTTCTCAATATGCACGGTGGCAATCGCAGACTGATTCGGCTCTCCAGTAACAAGGTCTTGTGGTGCAGGAATTAACATCATAAATCCGTCTTTGCCATATCTTGGTTTATACCCTTGTGCATACGCTTCTTCCACAGAGATGTGCTGTACCTGACCGATTACCATAGCCGTAATACCCGTACCGCTTAAATCCTGTATTTCTTTCAGAGTACATTCCAACGTGAGAAACGCTTCGCTAATCGCAGGTGCGTGAATGGTTTTTGCGTTTGAAACACTAAAACCGCCTGCGGCAAATTCGTCATCGTCCCATTCATTTTGATGAATGGTATTTACCAACTTGTCATAGCAGCTTATCGGGAGAAAGTTAATGCAAAAGCATTTTTCTCTTTGAATATTGGCATAGGTGTGGGTATGCTGATACAGGTTGCCCATCACAGCGAAAAAAGCTGTCTTATCTCCGTGAAAACAACTCCACGAATGAAAACACACATTTGGTTTCCCATTCTCTTTCCAAGTCGTAATAGCAAAGAGAACGGTCGGTATTCCTGCCGTTACTTCAAAGTGAGAGAACAGCTCAAATTCTTCCGGATAAGCTGACTTAAAATACTGAGGGAAATCCTTTTCAACCTCGATCTTCATAGCTGTGCTACCCCTTTCGTAGTTACAGTTTTTTTACAGCTTCGATTGCAATACGGAGCAATTTATATCGTATATTCTCTTGAGTATTCCAGTTTCGGGAATCCCAATCATCGCCGCTTACATCATCGCCCGCATATAGTAACTGCGCTAGTGGAATATTATAATAGTGAGATACAGCAAAAAAGGCAGCCGCTTCCATTTCCACCGTAATACACCCTTCGTTTCGTCTGTACTCAATCATATCTGGAGTTTCCCGGTATATAGCATCACTTGTCCATGTCTTTCCTGTTTTGAATGGAATTTCCATTTCTTTTAAGTATGTAATAACTTTCTCAACAGTCTCTTTATGGCATTCTATTTCACGGGAAGGTTTCAAGTAATGATAAGAGGTTCCTTCATCTCGAACAGCAGCGACCGGAACAACGATCTCTCCAACCTTGCTTTCATTCGTCAAGGCACCTGCTCCGCCGCAGACGATAAACGTTTCACATCCCATTGCATGTAATTCTTCAAATGCCACTGCTGCACCCGGCCCACCGCAAAGTGCCATTGTAATACAAAGTCTTTCTGTATCCGTGACATATTCATAAATCGGTATGTCAAACACTTCTGAGGTAAGATAACCAATAATCGACAGTTTGTTTTCCTCTACAAATCGCTCTAATTCCCTTCGCAGGTAGGTAATCACACATTTTTTCGGAAGAGTTTTCGTCAAAAAACTCGTTGGGCGAATGATAGGATTTTTATTTGTATCAAACTCACATATAGGATATTGATTTTTCGCAATCATATTTAACCTCCGCAAATCACCGCTCGCTTAGTCCATAGTATCTTCTGATATTGACTCGCAAATATCGGAAAGATCGCACTCCAAGTTTACTTCATATTATATCAGATCAAAATATAAGTCAAAAAAAACATTTGGAAGTGCTATTCCTGTCAAAAAAGATATAATGTAAAGTAGGGAAGACTTGTATCCCCGCCTTTATGTCTAACTTTGATGTGTAGAAAAGAAGCATCCGTAGTCATACATTTTCATACTCATATATCTCCCGATTTCCAGTAAATTATCAATAATTATATCTACATCTTGATCGTCTGAATCCGGTTTGCCTAATCGTTGACAAAGTCTTTCATAAGCATCAAGCATCCCGGCATAAAGTTCATAACAGGGTTTTCCTTCCTCATATTCATTCTCTATGTATTTGCTCTCTTCTACCGGAAAATGCTCCAAATCAAGGGAACCGTTGGCCAAATCGTAAATTAAAGTTTTGAATTCTGTTCTTTGCTTATCCATCACTTTACTCCATTCCGTAGTCAAGAATACTTTTCCGGCGCTAAAAAGTGTTGTCAGCAGAAAAAAGAAACAGTCCATTATCGGTAAATAGAACTGCTTCCTCATTTCTTTTTAAGACTTCGAATAAACTGTAACAGAATTCTTCTCTCTTCAGTCCCTAATTTATCCCACGTCTCAATAATTTCTTTTTGCTCTTGTGTTAAATCCGGTCGTTTACCCTCTCCAGCAAAGAATTGCGCCATCGTGATACCAAATGCATCACAAATTCTTTCCAGCGTAAGCACGGTCGGCATGCTTTTCATATTCATAATATTACCTAGTGCCGTTTGTGACATCCCGGTCAGCTGGGAAAGCCGATACTTTGTTACTTTATGTTTAACACACAATTCTTTTACCCTTGTGGAAACATACTCTTCTATACGCAAGTAAAATACACCTCTCTTCTAACCCATATACAATCATTGTACTGATAAATTAGAAGATTTATTAGAGCTGTATCGCTTGACTATAATACTCCACTATACTTTAGTATTCAGGTAAAAAAATTAGACCTCAGCAGTTCTTATTTAATTGCGATATCTGTTTCTATAATCTATTCCTTATACCGATCACCTCTTTTCCTCTTCAATAGCAAGCATAGCATTTATTCTTTTTCTATGCAACAAAATCTTATCAACAAATAATGACATATACTCAAAGCCCCTCCACAATAAAATTACTGGAAGATGCTTTAAAACTCGCACTTGCAATTATTCTCCGTTATTTGCTGATAGATATGAATGCCTCATTTTTATAAATTCTTATCAGCTTTAATCACTATGGTTCCATTATCACATTCCAGAGTGATACGGTTCCCAACTTCAAAACCAGCTTTCTTGAGCCACTGCCCCTTAAGAATAATTGTGGGAGTCTCTTTATATTTATATCCGGACTGTCCATATACTTTCAAATTATGTTTCTTTTTGTCTCTCATATTTCTCCTTTTGCTGTATTTTATATTCGCCAAATGGTTAAGACATTTTGCCAAAAAATAGGAGTTCCGCTAAATGGTTCTGTTCACCGCTGAGTCTAAATCTACATATAGGGGGTACATATTTTTAGAAAAACACATATCTTGAGAATACTTTTCTTCAAAACTTCACCCCGTAAATGTAGATTTTATAAGGGTTTTTAATCCAAAATTCGCAGAAACCCCGTGTTTACGCCACTTTCACGGCTCCATTTTTGCAACCACAATATCTTGTGGTCGTTCCACCGGTGAATAAGACACCTCTGTGCGCCAAACTAATCATTCCGGGTTTTGGAATTTTCCCGCCTCCCGCAAGAGCATAAGGAGAACTAGTGTGATGAGGCTGCAGGAATGGTCTGGTATCCAACAACGGGACGTTTTTCGGCAATACTCCAGCAATGCTGTGTATCTTTGTAATAGAAAAACTTTCTTCCATAGTCAACGGCGGCAAAATATACGGCAGTCGCTTTGCAAGCATAGATTTTCCCGTTCCCGGCGGTCCGATCAACAATATATTATGACGCCCCGCCGCTGCGATTTCCATTGCACGCTTAGCTCTCACCTGTCCTCTGATATCGGCAAAATCATACTCGCACCTTTTTCCCTGAGCAAAAACCATATTCATATCTACAGACTGGACAGGCATTTTCTCCTTGTGTTTTAAAAATTCCAGCATCTCCAAAATATGTCCTACACCTATTACTTTGATTCCCGCCACAACAGCTCCTTCCTTTGCATTTTCCTTAGGAACCACACAATACTCCATTCCCTGCTCTCTGGCATGAAGGGTCATTGCCAGCACACCGCAAATTCCGTTCACTTCTCCATTCAGACTTAATTCTCCCGCCATAAAGACTCCCTGCAGTTCTTTCGCTTCCACCTGCCCTAAGGATGCCAGCACTACCGCCGCAATAGGCAAGTCAAAGGCTGTTCCTGATTTCCGCATATCTGCCGGCCATAGATTTACGGTAATTCTTTTTGCTGGTATCTGCACTCCCGTATTTCGTATGGCACTTTTTACACGTTCTGCCGCTTCCTTTACTTCACTTCCCAAAAATCCTACCATGGAAAATAACGGAAGCCCCGGGCTGATATCAGCCTCCACATGAACACTCCTACATTCCATACCATTGATTGCACCTGATAAAATTGTACTAAACAAAATTCCTCCTATCTTTCAGTTTTATTTCCTCTATGGATTATTCGGCGAACTGCCGCTTCAGATTTCAGAATAAAAAACATACCGAGTTTTTCGGTATGTTAATTATATCTTATGCACAAGTAATTTGCAATCTAAAATTCTAAAATATGATTTCCAATACAGTAAGATTTGCTGAACACAAAAGTTCTTTTACTTTCCTCAAAGTACACCGTAAGTTTATCCCCATCACACTTCTGAACTGTACCCTTTTTATATTTCTTATGATATACAGCAGCACCTTCCTTCAATTTCTCCACATCATATAACATTTCATTTACAAATCTGGACACGCTCAGTTCCTTATTGTATCTTTCTGCCGTAGAATAAATAGTCAACCGCTTCTTCGCCCGGGTCATTGCCACATAGAACATTCTGCGTTCTTCTTCAATATCTGCATCTGTCACTGACTTTTTGTGAGGCACAATGGTTTCATTGGCATCAATAATATATACACTGTCGTACTCTAACCCTTTGGAACTATGCATGGTGGTAAAAGTTACTGCGTTGGTCATATTTTTTGATTTTGCCGCCTGTTTTTTCATTTCCTCAGTATAATTTCGGATATGTTCAAACCAGGATTCATAATCTTTAAAATCTTTGGCTCCCTCCGCCATTTCATCGAGAATATCAGTTAGTTCTGTCAAACTCATTCTTCGATATTCCGCATATTCCTTAAGATATTCTTCATATCCCACTGCATTTTGTATATACCGAATTGCCGCATAAGGCGCCATATGTTTCAACATTGCCAAATCATACTGAAGCTTTTCCAAGCGTTCCACCATCCAGGATTTATCCCTATAATAAAATTTCAACTTTTCAAACTCTACTATTTCTGTTTCCAGCGAATCCCTGCTGATATATCGTTTCGGACGATTCATAACTTGAAGCAAGTCACTGCGAAGCACTTCTCCTGCTGCCATTTTAATATATGTAAAAATATTCTTGGCAATCCAGTGATTATAAAGATTCGGCACCTCATCCCGCATTTTAAAGGGAATATTATATTCCACCATTTTTTGTGCCAAAAGTCTGGGCTGTGTATTGGTACGAAACAGCACTGCAATGTTTTCTAAAGATCTTCCTTCTTGTTTTTCTTCGACAATATCTCTGATTACTGCTTCTACTTCTTCCTTTTGTGTCTTAAAATGCCTTACCCTGACTTTTTCTCCCTCTTCATGGATGGTTTTGATATTTTTCTCAAAACGCTTCGTATTATTTTTGATCACCAGTCCTGCCGCCTCCACAATATTTTTGGTAGAACGATAATTATAGTCCAGTATTACCCGCTGTGCATTTTTGTAGTCATTTTCAAACCCAAGCATAATCTCTGGTTTTGCACCTCGAAAACGATAGATACTTTGATCATCATCGCCTACAATAAACAGATTGTTTTCCGGCTCTGCCAGAATTCGGATATTGTCATACTGCACTTTATTGATATCCTGAAACTCATCAATGAGAATATAGGTATATCTAGACTGCCAGAACTTTCTCACATCTTCTCGTTCCTTCAGCAAATCATTACAGAGTATCAGCATATCATCAAAATCAATAAGTCTTGCATGTTTTAGTTTTTCATCATAGCCCAGATATATTTTCCGAAAAATATCTGCCGGACAATTTGCCGAATAGTAATTGGCCAAATCAATTTTGTCGCTTTTTACCCTACTGATTTCCGAAGTCAGTTCTGCAATATATTCATTTTCGTCTTCCACTTCCATCTCATACCGTTGAATCAATTCCCGCAAAAAATTAACCCGCTGGTCATCCCGCAGAATATTTTCTGCTCGCAAACCATAAGCATATTTTAAAATTGTAAAATACACTGCATGAAAGGTTCCAAAGGTCACATTGGGGCGCTGCCCTTCCATCATACGAAAGAACCGTTCTTTCATTTCCAATGCTGCTGCCTTTGTAAAAGTAATAACAAGAATACGCTCCGGCTGAATTCCACATTCTTCAATTAAATATTTTGTTCTGGAGGTAATGGTAAGAGTTTTACCAGATCCGGGACCTGCTAAAACTAGCATAGGCCCCTCTTTGTGTGTAATTGCCCTGTATTGAGATTCGTTTACATTCATAACTACCCTTCTAATTTAGCAACGGCTGCCTGAATACGTGCAATGGATTCTTCTTTCCCAAGAATTTCCATTAACTCGCTGGCGCCCCCCGGTGTCATCTGCTTTCCGGAAACCGCGGTGCGCACCGGCCACATTACATAACCGTTTTTATATTCATGCTCTGCTGCAAAATCCACTAACATCTGATACAACGCGTCATTGCTGTAGTCTTCCTGCTTTTCCAGTATCGGAAGAATTTCTTTCAGAACATTCAACGAAGATTCTTCATTGGTTTTCATTTTTTTATGGCAGTACATGGACGCATCATACTCCGGCACAGCTTCAAAGAAATCAATATGATCCTTGATATCCGGAAATACTTCAATTCTGGTTTTTACCATAGCAGCAATTTTCTTAAAATCAAGGTCTTTGCTGATTACATCTTTTATATACGGAAGTGCCATTTCATAAAATTTATCAAAATCCATCGATTTCATGTATTCGCCATTTAACCATTTCAACTTAACCATATCAAACACTGCCGGTGACTTGCTCATATGTCTATAGTCAAAAGCTTTCACCAATTCTTCTAAGCTGAATACTTCTCTATTGTCTTCCGGACACCACCCCAGCAGTGCAACAAAGTTTACCACCGCTTCTGTCAAAAAACCCTGCTCAATCAGATCTTCATAAGAAGAATGACCGCTTCTCTTACTTAACTTCTTGTGTTCTTCATTGGTAATCAATGGGCAGTGCACGTATACCGGAACTTCCCAGCCAAAAGCCTCATACAGACGATTGTATTTTGGTGAAGAAGATAAATATTCATTGCCCCTGACCACATGCGTAATCCCCATCAAATGATCGTCCACCACATTTGCAAAATTATACGTTGGATACCCATCTGATTTAATCAAAACCATGTCATCTAGCTCTGCATTGTCCACTGTAATATCACCATAAATTTCATCATGGAAAGTTGTAGTTCCTTCTGTAGGATTGTTTTGACGAATCACATAAGGAATGCCCTGTTTTAATTTCTCTTCCACTTCTTCTTTCGACAAACTTAAGCAATGTTTATCATATGTGGTGATTTCTTTTCCTGCAACCTGATTTTTTAAACTGTCTAATCTTTCTTTATCACAGAAACAGTAATAAGCCTCACCCTTTTCCACCAGTTCTTTGGCATACTTCAGATAAATTCCGGCTGCCTGCCTTTCACTCTGTACATACGGACCTACACCCCCATCCTTATCAGGACCTTCATCGTGAATCAGACCTGTTTTTTCTAAAGTTCTGTAAATAATATCTACAGCTCCCTCCACAAAGCGCTCCTGATCCGTATCCTCTATTCTAAGAAGGAAATCTCCGCCTTCATGCTTTGCGATTAAATAAGCATACAATGCTGTCCTTAAATTCCCCACATGCATACGTCCTGTTGGACTTGGTGCAAATCTTGTTCTTACTTTTTTACTCATTTTTCTTCCTTTCTCTATTGTGCTGCTAATTTCATTAATTCATCGGTCAATTCTTTTAACAGTGCTTCTGATTCTTCCATGCCGGAGCCTTTCACGCCCATATAAAACTTAATCTTCGGCTCTGTGCCGGAGGGACGTGCACAGCACCATGCGTTCTGATCCAATTCATAATACATTACGTTGGATTTTGGCAGGCGGGTGCTTGTCTTTTCACCAGTAATCATATCAAACCTCTGGTCTGCGTTGTAATCTCTCACTGCTTTTACTTTAAAACGCCCGAAATTCTTTGGAGGATTTTTTCTCAACTCCTCCATCATTGCCTGAATCTTTGTAGCCCCTTCAATTCCTTTTAAGGTAATGGTGGAAAGCCCTTCACGGTAATATCCGTATTTCTCATACATGTTAAGCATTTCATCCCATAAGGTCATTCCTTGTTTTTTACAATAAGCCGCCACTTCACAAAGCATCATTACCGCCACACAGGCATCCTTATCTCTGGCATAAGTGCCTGCAAGACAACCATAACTTTCTTCCAATCCAAACACATATTCATAATTTTTCTTTTCTTCAAAAAGACGAATCTGCTCACCGATAAACTTAAACCCGGTTAAAACTTCAATCAGTGCCACCTGGTATTCTTTGGCAATGGCTTCTGCCATATTTGTGGTAACAATCGTTTTCACCAAAGCACCGTTTTGGGGCAGGGTACCTGCTGCTTTACGTTCTCTCAAAATATACTCTGCAATCAACATCCCTGACATATTTCCGGTAAAGCTTACATATTCTCCGCTTTTACTATCCTTACAGTACACACCAAGTCGATCTGCATCCGGGTCGGTTGCCAGCACAATATCTGCATCCTTTTCTTTCGCAAGCTTCAATGCCAATTCAAAAGCTTTAGCATCTTCCGGGTTAGGATAGGCTACTGTAGGGAAATTGCCATCAGGAAGCTCCTGTTCTTTCACTACATATACCTGTTCAAAGCCAAGTTCTTTTAACACGCGGCGTACCGGAAGGTTTCCTGTTCCATGAAGAGGAGTGTATACGATTTTTATATCCTTTGACATTTCCTTAATCATTTCCGGATGAATACTCTGTTTCTTCAATGCTTCCATATATTTATCATCAATTTCCGAGGAAATCGTATGATACAAGCCTTCTGCCAAAGCCTGCTCTATCTCCATAGTATATACATTGCTGTAGCTGGTTACCTTGGCAACTTCCTCCATAATATTTTTATCATGAGGCGGTGTAATCTGTGCTCCGTCTTCCCAATACACTTTATATCCATTGTATTCCCGAGGATTATGGCTTGCGGTAATCACAATTCCCGCAATGCATTTTAATTCTCTCACCGCAAAGGACAATTCCGGTGTAGGACGAAGGCTTTCAAATACATATGCCCTGATTCCGTTGGCGTTTAAGCAAAGTGCTGCTTCTTTTGCAAATTCCGGTGACATTCTTCTGGAATCATAAGCAATGGCAACACCCTTTTTTTGTCCATTACAGGCCATGATATAATTGGCAAGTCCCTGTGTAGCCTTTCTTACCGTATAGATATTCATACGGTTGGTTCCTGCACCAATAATGCCCCGCAGACCGCCTGTCCCAAATTCTAATTCTTTATAAAATCTATCTTCTATCTCATTTTCGTTTCCCTCTATACTTTTCAGTTCCTGTCTGGTAGCCTCATCAAAATATGAATCTTTCAGCCACGCTTCATACATCTCACGATAACCCATATCGTCAGCCTCCCTTTTTTGTTCCATGATTTACACAATACTTTTATTTTCCCACATATCGTCAGCATTTGCAATAGTTCTTTTGGAAATTTCCACTTCAAAATACAGAAAAAGAACCGTAGATCATCTACGGTCCTTTTTTGTATTATGTTCAATTTTTATTAATTTCCTAATAAACTTACCACACATATCGGTGTACGGTAATATGCATTAGAAATACGGATACCTGTTCTCTCAGTACTTGCATGGATAACCTGTCCATTACCGATATACATAGCTACGTGATTAATACCTGAGCCGTTGCCATAGAAGAACAAATCTCCCGGTCTTGCATTTGCAGGATCGATTCTTGTACCGCAGTTTGCCTGTGCTTTAGATGAATGAGGCAATGAAATACCATATTTTGCATAAATACTCATGGTGAATCCGGAACAGTCGGCACCGTTAGTAAGGCTGGTGCCTCCCCACACGTATGGATTTCCCAAAAACTGCTTAGCGTACTCTACAATAGATACTCGTGCATCAGATACACCTTCACCATACTGCAATTCTGTTATGGTTACTGCTGTTTCCAATTCTTCTGAGATTTCCACGTATTCTGCTGAAATATATCCTTCGTCAGAGTCAAATGTCACTTTTACCCATTCACCCATGTCTTCTAATACTTCTAACTTTTCACCTAACGGAATCAAATCTACTGTGGAACTGTCCATACTTGGACCAGTTCTTACACGCAGACTCTGCGTATTCGTAACTGTGGCCATCAAAGTAATAGCTTCTGCGGCTACCTGCTTCGCCTCTTCACCTGTATAAAGATATTCAGACTTAACATAACCTTCTACTTTACCTGACTTAATCTTTGTCCATTCACCTTCTACTCCGAGAATTTCACAGCCGGCGTTTTTGTTCATCTTACCGATTAACTTCCCATCTTCACCCGGAGTTTCACGCACATTAAGATAATTATCCACATGTGCAATACCTAAATTTGTATAACCTGCAATAGTTGTATCTACAGCTTCTGTTGTTGTCACTTCCTCTGCTGTTTCTACACTCACTTCAGTGTCTCTGTCACTTCCCAAAACTGTTGCACTTCCCACGCTAATTGCGATCTCTGTCTGTGCTGCTTCTACTGTCAACACATTCGGTGCAAGCAATGCCTGATTAATTAATACCGCTGTACCAAGCATACAAATCCCAGTTGTAACCTTCTTCATTGTATTCTTCATCAGAACCTCCTGAATACGTCCTCGCTTGTCTTTTACTACTTGTTACGCAAATGTTAACTTCTAATTAACACTTGACTATTGTATCAGCTTGCATACTCTTTGTCAAGGTTGATTTGTTCACCTTCCCTCTTGGTACTGTGAGATTTCACTTTTCTTTTTGTGCGTTTTTCACTTTATCTTTCTAATCTTTTTTACATATTTTAGCAATTTTATATAATATTTATTTAACTTTTAGTACTATAGTAACAGAATTTTTCAGTTCTTTTTCGTCATTTATTACAAATCGTACTTTTCCATTGTAATTTCCATGTATTTGGTCATTTTTTCTGTTCCGATCATCATTTGATACAATGCCTTGTAGCTTTCAATAATTTCTTCTGTTGCCGGCATTTTCCCCGTTCTGCAAAAAAACATCAGCTGATAACATGCATCATATACCTTTGTATGAATAGGATAAATCTGTAATCCTGCCTTTTCATAGAAACGTATTCTTCGCTCCCGCAGATTCTTCTCCTGTTCATTTTCTGCTTCCGCTACGTCTTCCACTTCAAAAACCATACCCTCGGCTTTTGGGTATATTTCCCATAAATGTGCCAGAAAATATTGTCCGTATCCTTTACCGCGGCAATTTTTGTTAACAGCAAAATAATCCATCAGCATATTCTTTTTTTGTACATCCATGGCCACAAAACCATACGCCAAAAGATCATCACCTTCCCACATACCGAACATCTCATACAATCCATCTTTTGTAAACTGCTCAATTTTAGCCCATGGTTTCACCTCGCAAGCCGGAAAATCTTTCAACAGCTTATCATAGTAAATTTTTTTTCCTTCTGCAAGGCTTAATTTGCAAATTCTTTTTTCCATCCTTCCATCCCTTCCTTTATGTCTATGTCTCGATTATTCAAATTATAATAGGTTATCATGGCGGCGGAATTAAATTCTTCCGGCTTTTTTATCACGCCGCAGCATTTCGCCAATTCCTTCTCTTCTGCTGAATTTTGGCCGCCATCCCAGCTTTTTCAGTGCACTGATATCCGCGACAGAACATGCCGGTTCATTATCATTCCTTGGTCTTTTTCCAAACTCAAGGCAAATACTGCTTCCAGAAACTTCTTTCATCATAATCACAAATTCCTTTAAAGCAATTGCCTCTCCCATACCCACCTGAAATCTCTGAAATCCTTTTAATTCCTTTCGGTGTTCCAACACACACATATATGCATCAACCACATTTTCTGTATATATATAATCTCTCAACTGCATACCGTCCGACAGCTCCACAGAAACTTCCCCCGAAGTACATTTCTGCTCCAGCATCCGTATAAATTTTCCTTCGTCATCATCCTCGCCGAAAATATGCTCTAAATCCATGGTAATAAAGCAAAGACTGCACCGGTTCGTAAATAATTCTCCCCAACGTATAAACTGATATTTTGACAAAGTATAATCTGCCATATATATAGGTTTATCTATCTTTCCCTCTGGTTCAATCTGTTTAAATGCAAAGGTGCCAGTGTTAATGAAATAGTCACACTGATATTTCTCTGCCAAAGCAAGCAGGTTAATTCCAAACATCAAGTTTGTTTCTGCCACCTGCACTGCTTCTTGGTCACTTCTGCCATAAGCTGCCGCACAATGAATAATCACTTCCGGCCGCTCTTTTTCAAAAACTGACTGTAACGTTATTTTATCTATATCGTACAAACTGCATTGACCAACACATTCTTTGATCCTTCTGATATCAGAAGTGCTTCTTTTTATAACTACCACATTTTCCTTCTGCTTCACTAATCTTTGTAATATCTTGCTTCCTAGAAAACCTGTGGCCCCTGTTAACAATATTTTCATGATTTTTTCCTTTCTTTTCTGTCATTTGATACCTAAGAACCTCTATAGGATAGCAGAATGACAAGAAAAAAACAACTTTACAATCCTTTTCTTTTGTGGTATTCTTATAATAGATTGCAATAATGCAGTCGTTATAAATTTTTTGGAGGTATCATCATGAACAAGGGTACAGTAAAGTGGTTCAACAATCAGAAAGGATACGGATTTATCTCTGACGAAGCAGGAAACGATGTATTCGTGCATTATTCAGGATTAAACATGGACGGATTCAAATCCTTAGAAGAAGGTCAGGCGGTCGAATTCGAAATCGTTGATGGCGCTAAAGGACCACAGGCTACAAACGTAATTAAGCTTTAATCATTATTTATCAATGTACCTTTTTCTATAATATAAATTTCATCAGATTTGACCAATTTTTATTAAGAAGAAAGAATTACATTTATAAACAACGGGTTAACAAAAAAGTGCGGAAAACCGCACTTTTTTGTTATTTTTTTATTTTATTTCACTAAGTACTGCCTTCACATACTCCCACACCCGTTTGGTGGAAGATATACTTAAACGCTCCTTCGGCGTATGAATATCTAAAATATTAGGACCTATGGAGATGCACTGTAGTCCCGGCAATTTTGCAGACAAGATTCCGCACTCTAAGCCTGCATGCACTGCTTCCACTTTTGGCTGTTTTCCATACATTTTCTCATATACTTCTATCATGATTTTCTGCAATTTTGAGTCAGGATTATATTCCCACCCCGCATAATCTCCGTATTCCTGATAATTACATCCTAAAAATTCTGTCAGATATCTGATTTTATCGCTTAATTCTCTCTTTTCACTTTCCACAGAGCTTCGAATGGATATCTGTAATTTCACGGAATCTTCTAGAGTCTTTACAATCCCTAAGTTACATGATGTTTCTACCAACCCCGGAATATCCATGCTCATTTTCTGCACGCCATTTGGAAGATTTCGCAAAATATAGATTAACATTTCTTTTTCTTTTGGAGAAATCATAACGCCTTGCACATCTTCCTGCCTGTGAACTTTTACCGTTACATTGCTGTCACTGACACGATATTCATTACGGATGGTTTTTACAAACTTTTCTGCTACTTCTTCTAAAATTACCTGATTTTCTTCATCTAACCAGATTACAGCTCTTGCCACCCTTGGAATGGCATTATCCTTCAAACCGCCACTGACAGCAGAAAGTCCAAATCCCATCCGTTCTGAAATCTCAAATAAAAGCCTCCCCATAAGAATGTTGGCATTGCCGCGCTCCTTATGAATTTCCACGCCGGAATGTCCGCCATTCAGCCCCTCGATCAGCAGTTCATAGGAAACGCCTTCTACCTCCGTTAAATGAAATGGCAGCGTTACTTCTCCTACCACACCTCCTGCGCAGCTGGTAGTTAAAATCCCTTCTTCCTCCGAGTCAATATTTATCAGCATGCTTCCTTTCAGCACTGATGCATCTAACGCTGACGCCCCTAACATTCCAATTTCTTCATCTACTGTAAACACTGCTTCCAGTGCAGGATGCTTGATTCCATCTTCCGAGTCTGGCGATGCTAAAATGGCCAGAATATATGCCACTGCAATGCCATCATCCCCGCCTAATGTAGTGTGATTTGCAAATATATCATCATCCTTTACCTGTAACTGCAGACCATCTTTCAAAAAATCTATATCAGCCTCTTCATCCTTTTCACAAACCATATCCATATGCCCCTGTAAAATTAAAATTGGAGCATTTTCATATCCTTTTGACGCTTCCTTAAAAATAATAACGTTTCCACATTCCTCCTGAATAAATTTCAACCCATGTTCTTTGGCAAAATTCACCAGATAATTACTTATTAAGTCTGTATGGGAGGAACCATGAGGAATCCCACATATTTTTTCAAAATAATAAAATACTTCTTTTGGTTCAAAATCCAATATTGCCATAATTGCCTCCTAATCCATATAAGACAACACCTTTTCAAATTCCAGCGTGCCGCCAAACAAATCCAACGCACTTCCAATGGTAACATCCAATTTATTTCTACCCAATCGCTTTAATATTTCAAGGTCTTCGTAACTTCCAATTCCACCTGCATAAGTGACTGGTATTTCTCCGTAACTTCCCAGCATTTCTGCCAACTCTCTTTCCACACCGGAAGCCTTTCCTTCCACATCCACTGCATGAACAAGAAATTCATCACAATACTGTCCCAAACGTTTCAGTGTAGTTACATTTAAGATTTCTTCTGTGAATTTCTGCCAGCGGTCTGTAACCACATAATAAACTCCATCTTTTTTTCGACAGCTTAAATCCAGTACCACTCGCTTTCTGCCTACTGTTTTTACCAGCTTTTCTAAATTATCCCAGTTTACTTTGCCATCCTTAAACACAAAAGAAGTTACAATCACATGGCTTGCACCGTTTTCTATGTAGTCCATAGCATTTTCATGGGTAATACCTCCGCCAATCTGCATCCCTCCTGGATAAGCATGCAAAGCCCCCAATGCCTGATTCCTTGTGGCTTCATAATATTCTGAAGAAGGAGGATTCAATAAAATAATATGTCCTCCCCAAATCCCCATTTTCCGGTAACATTCTGCGTAAAAAGCAGCACTCTGTTCTGACACAAAGTTTTCCTGCGCCCGATTTCCCTGGTCCAACAGACTTCCGCCTACAATCTGTTTTACTTTCCCGTTATGAATATCTATACATGGTCTAAATTTCATTCCAATCTCCTATGTACAGCAAACCGACAAGTCGATTTGCTTTTGATTCTATTCTACTACATTATTCTTTGTATTATTATTATTGTTGTTTGTATCTGTTTTGTTATTGTTTGTATTATCATCTGTAGTATTATCGTTAATATTGTTATTGTTATCGTTGTTGTTATTGCCCTTGTCCGTTGCATCGTTAATCAAATCATCTGCTGCATCTTCCACACCGTCAATCACATCTTTACCAGCATCGCCTACATCATCAATGATATTGTCGCCATTATTATTGTCTACATTAGCTCCGTCATTCTCACCGGCAGCAGTTCCGTTACCGCCAACATTGTCGTTTGTGCTTCCATTATCATTTACTGTAGTAGTTGGTGTGTCTGTGGTGTTATTACTATTTTTATCATTATTGTTACCACATGCTGTCATGGTACAAATAGTAAGAACAAGTAATGCTCCTGCACACATCTTTTTCATTTTTGTCATAATATAAAACACTCCTTTTTCTAATCTATTAAGAGCCCTGCTCTTTGTCTTAATATTTCCTGAAAAGAAGTGTTTTATTCTTAATTCATTTTATTTTTTAACTTTCTGCTTCAATTACATCTGCCATATCATACATTCCGGCAGATTTTCCACTTAAAAACTTAGCTGCCTGAACAGCACCTTTTGCAAACACTGCCTTAGAATATGCTGTATGTTTAAATTCAATAACTTCATCAATTCCCGCAAAAATCACTTCATGTTCACCTACAATCGTTCCGCCTCTTACTGCACTAAGACCAATTTCTTTCTTTTCTCTCTTTTTACGTTCCTTGCTTCTATCATAATTATATGCATATTCATTATTTAATACTTCATTCATAGAATCTGCCAGTGCCAGCGCAGTACCACTTGGTGCATCCACTTTCTGGTTATGATGCTTTTCAACAATTTCAATATCATAACCTGCCGGTGCAAGAATTCCCGTGACTTCTTTTAATAATTTTAAAAGCATATTAATGCCTAGTGACATATTGGCAGATTTTAAGACTGCCGTCTTTTTGGCAGTTTCCGGAATTCTATTAATTTGTTCTTCTGTCAAGCCGGTGGTACATAACACTACCGGAAGTTTCTTCTCCTCACAGTAATCTAATAATGCATCCACTGCTGGTGCCGCTGCAAAATCAATAACAACATCCGCTTCCACATTACATTCACTAATACTCTTGAATACAGGATAGTTATTTTTCATCTGATCATACACATCTATCCCTGCTACAATCTCTGCATTCTCATCTTCTTTTACAATTCCGCTGATTACCTGGCCCATTTTCCCATTACAACCATGCATAATTATTTTAACCATTTTATCCTCCATCACACAAAAAGTACCTTAGCAACATTATTTTACATTTATGCCAAATTCTTCCATTGCTTTCTTTAAGCTTTCTTTATGAGCCTCTTCTATTTCCGTCATTGGCATACGAAGAGGGCCGACTTCCATTCCCATAAGATTAACCGCAGCCTTTACCGGAATCGGATTTACCTCACAGAATAACTGGTCAATTAATGGAAGTGCCCTTAACTGTAATTGTGCGCTTTCCTTCACCCTTCCATTCATATATAATTCTACAATATTGTGAGTTTCTTCCGGTGCCACATTAGATAATACCGAAATTACCCCAAGTCCTCCTAAAGAAAGAATCGGTACAATCTGATCATCGTTACCGGAATACACATCAATACATCCGTCTGCCAGCTGCATTAACTTTGCCACCTGTGAAATGTTTCCAGTGGCTTCCTTAATGGCTACAATGTTTTCCACATTTTTTGCCAGTGCCACCGCTGTTTCCGGCTGAATATTGCATCCAGTTCTAGACGGTACATTGTACATGATAATAGGAAGTTTTACGGAATCTGCCACTGCTGTATAGTGGGCAATCAATCCCTTCTGAGTTGCCTTATTATAATAAGGAGTAACAACTAACAATGCATCCGCACCATACTTTTCTGCTTCCTGTGATAAATAAATTGCAGTTTCAGTACAATTAGAACCTGTTCCTGCCACAACCGGAACTCTCTTTGCAACTTTATCTATGGTATATTTAATACATTCCAAATGTTCTTCATGGGTTAAAGTGGATGCTTCACCTGTAGTTCCGCAAATAATAATCGCATCTGTTTTATTCGCAATCTGAAATTCAATCAGCTCACCTAATTTTTCATAATTAACAGAGCCATCTTCATGAAATGGTGTAATAATTGCCACACCAGCGCCTTTAAAAATTGCCATACTGATTCCTCCTTAATATTAAAATAGGAACCGACAAGCCTGCCGATTCCTATAGAATTAACTTATTCTTCTATTCCTCGATAGCGCACCATCTTTTTTAGATGACAGTCATACAGTTCTTAACTGCATGCCCAAGGCAAACCTTGCAGAAAATTTGTCTTTCGGCACTGTTTCCTTTCCATTGTCCTCCTCTGTTCCTGCAACATCAGATAATGTACTCTTAAACAGCGCAACCTCTATCTTTTTTATTCACTTATTTTCAAAAAGCTTTACTATATATGAATATAACACTATTACATCTTCTTGTCAACCAACTTATTTCAAGGTTTCTACCTTTGAAACATTGTCTGCAATCTCCATAATTTCATCGTTGATAAAACGTCCCGTAAAAATAAGTTCCATATCTTCACTTTTATGTTCCGTTATTTCACGGATATCTTCCATAGTAATAATCTTATTGTCTAAAAGTCCTAGTAATTCATCCAAGATCAATACTTCACATCCCCCGGTCTGAACCACTTTTCTGGCAAAATTAATTCCATTTCTTATATTCATGACTTCTTCCGATTGCTGTGTCTGTGACAGTTGGTCATAAAACTCATTCGATTTTTCAAAACGAAACAATTTGATCTCCGGCTCCAACCGCTTTATAAAGCTGATTTCTTCCTCATTCCGTCCTTTTAAAAACTGGATGATGGTCACTGTTTTTCCCAGACTGGCAGCACGTATTGCCTGACCAATGGCAGCAGTAGTCTTGCCGCGCCCATCACCACAAAAAATCTGTATAAGTCCTGTTTCCATAACACACCTCTTTTAGTATTACTTTTATCAAAATAATTTATTCTAGTAATTCTACCATAATTGAGGCTGTTAATCAATCCTTTATTCCAGATACTCTAGTTTGCTGACAGAAACTTCGTAAGCAACACGCTTTTCCATTTCCTCTTCGCTGATTTTTTTCACATATTCCCTGCTCTGGATTCTTCCCCAAATCTGAATATGTCCTCCCACTGTAAAATCTGCTGCAAATCTTGCGTTTCTTCCCCAGCAGATACATGGAATATAATCAGACTTTCCATAGGGACGGTTTACTGCTACCAGTAAATCTGCTATTTCTCTGCCTAAAGGAGTTTTCCGGTAAACCGGCGGTTTACATATGTACCCATCCAGAAAAATCTGATTCGTTTTGGTTCCTTCTCCTGTCTCTTCTACAAATTCGATTTCCCTTACAAACACAGAAAGTACCAGACGATTTTTCTTTTCCTCATGTCTGTTGTAGGAACGAAACTGCCCTATCACGCAGACATTTGACCCTTCATAGTTTTCCTTCACATTAACCAGGCGGTCCGAAATCATAAGCGGTATAATATCGGAGGAGTCGCTTAAGCGCTTCACTTTTAAATCTACCATGTAAAATCCTTCTCCAAAAATCTCATGGCTGAATGTAAAATCACTGGCGATTTCTCCCATCATAGTTACCTGATTGTTTTCAATTACCTTATCTGTCATAAATTGTTTCTCCCTTCTTCTAACAGTAATCTTTGCATAAATATATCTATTCCATTATTTACGATTTTATACCAAATATCAAAGAAAATCGTCCGACTTTTCTCGACATCCAAGACTTTTGCCGCGGATATTTTTCGTTTTGGGCTAAATCATATCACATATTTCTGAATAATTTTGATTAAAATTCCTAAAATATTCTTAATTTATTTTCTGTTTTCAAGTAAAATGGCGAATTTATTCAATTTAACTTGTAATATACCCAAAATATGATAAACTGAATATTAGTCATTTTTTCTTGGGAAAAAATCGACAAAAAACTACTAATATATATTATAGAAGAAACAGGCTATGCTATACATTTGTATTCAAAGAAAGAAGGACTTAAAATTATGAAAATGAAACGTGATGACATTCGTAATATCGCTATTATTGCCCATGTAGACCACGGTAAAACTACTTTGGTAGATGAACTTTTAAAACAAAGCGGTGTATTCCGTTCTAATCAAGAAGTTGCTGAACGTGTAATGGACTCTAATGATATCGAACGTGAAAGAGGTATTACAATTCTTTCTAAAAACACTGCTGTATTTTATAAAGATACAAAAATAAATATTATCGACACTCCAGGACATGCTGATTTCGGCGGTGAAGTGGAACGTGTCTTAAAGATGGTAAACGGCGTTGTTTTGGTAGTAGATGCCTTTGAAGGTGCCATGCCGCAGACAAAATTCGTATTAAAAAAAGCTTTGGAACTGGATCTTCCAGTTATTGTTTGTGTGAATAAAATCGACCGTCCGGAGGCCCGTCCTGACGAAGTAATTGATGAAGTTCTTGAATTGTTTATGGACTTAGATGCTTCTGACGAACAGCTAGACTGTCCATTTATCTATGCTTCCGCCAAAAACGGTTATGCTATGAAGGAATTAACAGATGAGCCAAAGGATATGCAGCCCTTATTTGAAACTATTATTAATTACATTCCAGCCCCAGAAGGTGACCCGGATGCCAGCACTCAGGTGTTAATCAGCACCATTGATTACAATGAATATGTGGGACGTATCGGTGTTGGTAAGGTAGACAATGGTTCCTTAAAGGTAAATCAAGATGCTGTTTTAGTAAACGCTCACGATGATAGCCTTTGCAAAAAGGTTAAGATCAGCAAACTTTATGAATTTGACGGTTTAAAGAAAGTAGAAGTAAATGAAGCCGGCATTGGTGCCATCGTTGCCATTTCCGGTATTGCAGATATCCATATCGGAGATACTATCTGTGCCCCGGAAAATCCCGTTGCCATTCCATTCCAGAAGATTTCTGAGCCTACCATCGCCATGACTTTCCTGGTAAATGACAGTCCATTGGCAGGCAAAGAAGGTAAGTTTGTAACTTCCAGACACCTTCGTGACCGTCTGTTCAGGGAATTAAATACAGATGTAAGTTTACGGGTAGAAGAAACAGATTCTGCGGAAAGCTTTAAGGTATCGGGACGCGGTGAACTTCACTTATCTGTATTAATTGAAAATATGCGCCGTGAAGGTTTCGAATTTGCAGTAAGTAAAGCCGAAGTTCTTTACAAAAAAGATGATAATGGAAAACTGTTAGAACCTATGGAACTTGCATACATTGATGTTCCCGATGAATTCTCCGGTGCTGTCATCGAAAAATTAAGCCAGCGTAAGGGAGAACTTCGCAACATGGGTGCTTCCAACGGCGGTTATACCAGACTGGAATTCTCTATTCCGTCCCGTGGTCTTATCGGTTACCGTGGTGAATTTATGACCGACACCAAGGGAAATGGTATAATTAACACTATTTTTGACGGATATGGTCCATACAAGGGCGACATCCAGTACAGAAAGCAGGGCTCTCTCATTGCTTTCGAAGCTGGTGAAGCTATCACTTATGGATTATATAATGCTCAGGAACGCGGCACCTTATTTATCGGACCTGGTGAAAAGGTATATGCGGGCATGGTAATCGGGCAAAACGGTAAAGCTGAGGATATTGAATTAAATGTATGTAAGAAAAAACAGCTTACAAATACACGTTCCTCCAGCGCCGATGAAGCATTACGCCTTACACCACCTAGAATTTTAAGTCTAGAACAGGCATTAGATTTTATCGATACGGACGAGCTTTTAGAGGTTACTCCTGAAAGTCTTCGTATCCGTAAAAAGATACTTGATTCTACTATGAGAAAGAGAGCTGCTAGAAACTAGATAGATTTTAAGCCGGATTCAATGTGTATATACATTGATATCCGGCTTCATTTTTTACGCTAATCTGAAAGAATAATTAATCATATTATGGGACATCAATACTGTGGAAGTTCCAGCACCATTGCTTCTGTGGAGGCTTTAAATCCCAATTGTTCATACAAAAAACGTCCTTCCTCCGTAGCATCTAAACTTATTTCACTAACCCCTTTCTCTTTTGCTTCATCCATAAGCATCTCCATCATTTTTAAAGCGATTCCCTGCCTTCTATATTTCTTATCTACATAAACATTCATAATGTGGGCTCTTTTTCCTGTAGGATGGTCGAAGGTAGGCATAAGTAATATATAACAAATTGTTGCACATCCAATCGGTACATTGTCGTTCCATGCCAAAACCGTAGTTTGATCAGCATTTTCATAATATGATCTGGTATGATTTTGAAATTTTTTATCAAATACATATTCTTTATGTAAATGGCAGACCGATTTGATAGTTGCATATCGCATATTCAAAACTTGTTCCATATCATTTGGTTTTGCTTTTCTTATTTCAATCATTGCAATATGATCCTCCTTTTGTGCTGTGAAGACTTATTCATATTTGTATACTCTAGCTGCCTCCACAGCTTTCTTCCACTGTCCATATAGTCGTTCTCTGGCTTCTTCCGACATTTTCGGGCAAAATACTTTTTCAATTGCATCCAAACTTGCCAGTTCCTGCTTGTCCTTCCAAAATCCTACCGCCAAACCTGCTAAAAACGCTGCCCCCAGTGCCGTGGCTTCCACATTTGCAGTTCGCTCTACATTTTTGTTTAAAATATCACTTTGAAACTGCAAAAGCAGATTATTCTCTGCCGCTTTGCCATCTACTCGCAGATGTTTCACATCCATTCCACTGTCCTGACTTATAGCATGAATCACATCCTTAGTCTGATATGCAATGGCTTCCAATGCTGCCCTTGCAATATTTCCTTTGCCAGTTCCTCTGGTGATTCCAACGATAGCGCATTTCATAGCATCATCCCAGTAAGGTGCACCCATTCCTGAGAATGCGGGTACCATATATACACCGCCGTTGTCTTGGACTGTTTCTGCCAAAGTTTCACTTTCCTTGGCAGTTGCTATCAGCTGCATCTCATCCCGCAGCCACTGTATGGTACTTCCAGCAGAAAACACACTGCCCTCTAAGGCATATTCCACTTTACTGTCAATTCCCCAAGCGATGGTGGTAAGAAGTCCATATTCTGATTTCATTGGTTTCTCTCCTGTATTCATCAGCATAAAGCAGCCTGTTCCGTAGGTGTTTTCCATCATACCTTTCTCAAAACATTTCTGTCCAAACAAGGCTGCCTGCTGGTCCCCGGCAATCCCTGCCACAGGTATCTCCAGTCCATAGAAATGAAAGGGAGCTGTATAACCATAAATTTCGGAAGAATTTTTCACTGTGGGCAGCATGGTTTTAGGAATCTGAAACAACTCCAATAATTCCTGATCCCATTTTAACTGGTGAATATTGTAAAGCATGGTTCTTGATGCGTTAGAATAATCTGTTACATGCACATGAGTTTCTGTCATACGATATAGCAGCCACGAGTCTATAGTTCCAAATATAAGTTCGCCTCTTTCTGCCCGCTCTCTTGCGCCCGCCACATGATCTAGAATCCACTTGATTTTACTGGCAGAAAAATATGGATGAATTAAAAGCCCTGTTTTCTCTCTAATAAGCTGTTCGTAACCTGCTTCTTTTATTTCATAACAAATATCTGCACTTTGGGATGATTGCCACACAATGGCGTTATATACAGGAACTCCCGTATATTTATCCCACACTACCGTAGTCTCTCTCTGGTTTGCAATCCCCATTGCCTGTATGCTTTCTGGTTCAATATGATTCGATTGTATCAAATCCCTCACTACATACATAACACTAATCCAGATTTCATTAGCATCCTGCTCTACCCAGCCAGGCTGTGGATAATATTGTGAAAATTCTTTTTGAGAAAACGCTTTCTTATTTCCATGTTTATCAAATAAAACTGCTCTGGTACTGGTAGTGCCCTGGTCAATTGCAAGTATATATTTTTTCATATTACACTTGTCCCTTCTTCTTGTTTATCTGCATTCTTTCAGTACTTCTTTAAATTCTTCCAACAATCCTTCAAATACTTTCAATGCATCTTCTACAGGCTTTGTTGTGGTCATATCCACCTTGCACAGCTTCAGCAAATCAATTGGATACATAGAACTTCCGCTTTTTAAGAATTTAAAGTAACCTTCCTTGACTTCCTTATCCCCTGCAAGAATTGCCTTACTGATGGCTATTGCTGCTGAAAATCCCGTCGCATACTGATACACATAAAAAGCAGTGTAAAAATGTGGTATTCTTGCCCACTCCATGGCAATGGCAGAATCTACATGTATGTTTTCTCCAAAATACTTTTTATTTAAATTAAAATAAATTTCACACAAACTGTCTGGTGTTAGTGCTTCGGAACGCTCCACCATCTCATGGGTAATTTTTTCGAATTCTGCAAACATGGTCTGGCGGAACAGTGTACCGCGAAACTGCTCCAGAAAATGGTTAATGTAATATGCTTTTTCCTTTGCACTTTTCGCATGAGCTATAAGATAGTGAATCAATAAAGATTCGTTTACGGTAGAGGCTACTTCTGCCACGAAAATCTTGTATCCGGCATAAATATAGTCCTGATTGGCATCGGAATAAAAGGAATGCAATGCATGACCCATTTCATGTGCCAATGTAAACACATGATTCAAAGTTCCATTATAATTCATCAGTACATAAGGGTGGATTCCGTAGGCTCCCCATGAATATGCACCGCTCCTCTTTCCCACATTTTCATAAATATCTATCCATCGGTTTTCAAAGCCTTCTTTTAAAATGGTAATATATTCACCGCCCAAAGGTTCTAAGCCTTTTATAACGATTTTCTTTGCTTCCTCAAAATCTTTTTTCATGTCCACATCATCTACCATCGGTACATATAAATCGTACATATGGAGCCGCTGTATTCCCAATGCTTCACTTCGAATATCAATGTACTGATACATAGCCGGAAGGTGGACATGAACACTTTCAATCAAATTGTCATAAACAGACAATGGAATATTACTTCCATCCAAAGCCATCTCTCTTGCAGAATTATATTTTCTGGCTTTCGCCTGAAAAACGTCTGCTTTCACACTTGCCTGATATACTGCCGCCAGCATGTTTTTGTGCTTTCCATAAACTCCATAAAGATTTTTAAAAGCCTGTTCACGGATGTTTCTGTTGCTGTTTTCTAACAACGCAATATACGTTCCATGAGTCAGCGGAAGCATTTCTCCTTTTGCTCCCTTTACATCCGGAAATTGTATATCTGCATTATTAAACATAGAAAAAATATCCTGTGGTCCTTCCGTCACCTCGCCTGCTAATGCCAGCAGTTCTTCCATCTCTTTTGTAAGTATATGAGCTCTCTGTCTTCTGATTTCCTCAAAATAATGTTCGTATGGTTTTAAACGCTTATCCTCCAACATTTTCTGATAAGTTTTCTCCGAAATAGTTAAAAGTTCCGGTTCAAAAAATGAGGTTGCTTCCTGAATTTCAACCATCATACTCTGCGCTTTGGCTACCAACCCCTGATAAGCTGCATTTCCTGTGTTCTCATGCAGTTTCTGATTGGCATATACATAGACCTTTTCTGAAAGCTTTCCCATTTCCTCATACTTTTGCATAAATTTATACAACATATCAACTCCATCGGAAAGTTTTCCCTGATACGATCTTATCTTTTCTGCCAGTTTCAAGACCTTGGTATAATCCTTTTCCCAAGCCGTATCATCCCTATATAAATCCTCAATCGCCCATTTATATTGACTGCTTATATCCTCTCGCTGCTTTAATACTTGTTCTGCCATGTTTTTTCTCCTTTTCTGTCATTTATTTTATTGATATCTCTTAATATTTTATCTTAAAATAATAATACACTTCTTTTTTGTTAAGTATACCATTGCTTTCTGTCAAACAGGCATTTAAAAGATGTGTCTGCCTCGAAAGGCAGACACAAAAATACTAATTCTTATAAGTTTCTTTTCATCTTTTTCTTGTTTTTTGCTAAACCAATAACGATGGCTGCACATACAATGACTGCTGCTACAACACCAATTACTACTGCTGTACTTGTACTCATATGAAATACCCCACTTTCTTCTTTTATCAGAACAACTGCCGAAATTGGACTTATGGTAACCGCTCCGCTTACAGAATACAGCACTTCTGTTCCAGCAGTTTCACCATTTACATATAAGTTCCATTTTCCTTCTGGTAATTCTAAGGTAATATCTTCTTTATTTGCATTATATGCCACAAAGATGCTTTCTGCTTTTTCACTGTTAGGACTGTTATTTATAGTATAGGCCACCACATTAGAATCTCCCACATTCTGAAATGTAATATTATTTTGCACATCTTCTGTTGTTGTCATACAAAATGCCGGATGAGCTTTTCGAAGAGCAATCAGTCCTTTATAATAGTCATATACTTCCATCGTATTGCCTTTATTATCCCATTTAATGGAATTCACACTGTCCGGCAGATTGTAGCTGTTTTCAGAAAAAGTTCCATCCTCCTGTACTTTACTGCGTAGCATTTCTTCTCCTGCCTGCAGAAACGGAATTCCTTGGGAAGTAAATACTATGGCACTGGATAACTTATTCATTTTAATTCTGTCTTCTTCACTGTCTTCACTATTAGATGTGGCTAACTTATCCCAAAGAGTCAAATTATCATGACAGGAAGCATAATTAATTGTCTGCTCCGGTGAGCCAGCCCACCAGCCATTACTTTTTTCATAGGAATCATAATCTATCTGTGAATTTTCTGTGGCCCCTACTATACTATATTTGATGGCTTCTTCCATATTTTCTCCACCATTTACAAATCCTTTATTTAAGGAATCAAACACATTTCCTTTGATACCATCTCTGATATCATCGCTAAAGGCTGCAATCCCTTCCATTTGATAAGTATTTGCTTTCACAGCCCGCTCTGTTTCTGGAAGTGTGGAATCTCCACTGGTCCAACCCTCTCCGTATATTATAATGGAAGAATCAATTTCGTTCAAGGCTGTTCTTATTTCTTTCATGGTTTCCATATCATGAACACCCATTAAGTCAAACCGAAAGCCATCCACATGATACTCTGTTGCCCAGTACACCACAGAATCTACCATAAATTTTCGCATCATGGAACGCTCAGATGCTGTTTCATTTCCGCAGCCCGAAGCATTGGAATACATCTCTCCGTTCATGCGGTAATAATAATCCGGTACAATTTTCTGGAAATTGGAATCCTCGGTATTATATGTATGATTGTAAACCACATCCATAATTACACGAATTCCATTTTCGTGAAGTGCCTGTACCATTTTCTTGTACTCTTCCACACGAACGGCTCCATTGTATGGATCTGTAGAATAAGACCCTTCCGGCACATTATAATTCTTTGGATCATATCCCCAGTTAAACTGATCACTTTCTAAATTTGTTTCATCTACCGTTGCATAATCGTAAGACGGTAAAAGATGTACATGCGTAACACCAAGGTCTTTCATGTGATCCAGCCCTGTGGCAAGCCCTTCACTATTAGTTGTTCCAGTTTCTGTTAATCCCAAGAATTTTCCGACATTTTCAATACCTGAAGATGCATCGGAGGATAAATCTCGCACATGCAGTTCATAAATCACCGCATCTGTCATATTTTCAAATTTTGGTTTTATGTCTTTGTCAAATCCTTCCGGATCTGTAGCATCTAAATCGATTACCATACCGCGGTTTCCGTTTACTCCCACTGCTTTTGCATATGGGTCTACAGCTTCCTTTGTGTTTCCATTTACAGTTACACTATAAGTATAGTAAATTCCATGGGAATCACCTGTTTTTTCATAAGTCCATGTGCCTTTTTCCGCTGCTGTCATATCAGCAGACTCTATCAGACAGTCACCATCTCCTGCTTCGTAAAAATTAATTACTACTTTTTCTGCTGTGGGTGCCCAAACACGAAAATTTGTCTTTTCTGCACTGTATACTGCACCCAAATCATCACCTTGGTAGGTATATTTCTGTTCGAAGGCTTCGGAAGAAAAAGCCTTGGTAATATTGACCTGTTTCGAAATGTAACCTTCATATGACACAGTATAAGTATGTTCCATGGAAAGTTCTTCTTTCAGTACAATTTTTGTGGTGGTAACGATTCCCGGTGCATCGTTCCATAATGTCATATTCCTTACCTGTTTCGTCTGTCACCTTGAACTTAGACACTGTGGTTTCTTCCTTTGTATCAATTGCTTTGGATAAAAAAACATCAATCTGTTTTGTAGTTCCATCCCCAAAATCGGCAGTAAGAATTGCCGGTTGATAATTAACTTCTTCCCTGCTGTACCACACATCACTTTTGCCTTCCACTGTATATATATCCAATACATTTTCTTTGGCTTTTGATAAATCAACCGTCCTTGCTGTTGTAGAATCTGCTGCACCATTCACATAAAGATTCAAGTCAAATTCTCCCTGAGCATTTTCACCCTCCAGTCCAATATGATACACAGCCCCAAATTCATCTGTTTCTACCATTGGATAACTGCCTGGAGCGTTTTCATCTTTCCAGCCTAAAACTTCACTGGTTTCATAGGCTCCATCTTCTCTGAAATAATGAACGTTTAATTTTAAAGCATCTTTCTTGTTATAGACAGCAAGACGCTCCTGCTCCTGCCCTTCAAAATCATAGGAACTGTATCCTTCCGGTGCTTCGTAAACAAAGTCCTCCACTGCGGAAGTCACCCAGATTTCGGTGGTACTTCCGTTTGTTTCTACATAGCGGTCTGTTTCCACATCCTTAGCTTCCCAGTCGCCTTTTTTTACAATGAATCCGATTTTCTCAGGCGTATTTGTGGTCTGGTAAACTGCTATCTTACCAAAATCATCTTCTGCGCAGAAATCCACTTTCTGTCCGTCAGCTCCTTCTTCCCAAATCCATAAGTTCCAGTTGCCATAATTATTGTCTTCCCTTCCACCGTAATGCACAATTAAGGTGGTTCCTGCCGCCTTCACCTGCAAAGTTTCTCCCAGCATTCCCAATGCATTGGTAATTACTAAAAGTACCATAAGTAACATGGATATTGCTTTACCCAAAACATCAGTTTTCCTTCCCTCTCTCATCGTTTTTCCTCACTTTCTTTGTTTTTTGATACTTTTTTATTATACCAAATTGTGGTAAGGGTGGCAATGGATGAGAATAGGGCTGAACTGTTACGTTGCTTTTTTCTTTTTTAAAAAAATGGAACCATACTCTGTCTCTATGACAGAAATGGCTCCATTTCATCTGCTGGTTTATTACAATATTTACTAAATTTATCGTTACTTATTTTTTGCAAGTAACATCATGATTTCATTACTACGCGCAATAAATTGGGTCATTTTTTCCGGTGATAACGGCTTATTTGCAATGACTGCCAGATCATACAGCTGCTGGCACATCATTGGTACATGCTCAGACTCTTTGTTTTCCACAATGTATTTTACTAAATCATTATTGGCATTTAACACTAGGGTTTCTCCTGCTGTGCCAAACATAGACATATCCATGCCCTGCATATTGTACATTCTCATCATATCCTGCATACGTCGGCTGTCTTCTGACATAGTAAGCATAGAAGAAACCGAAGCATTCTTTAATTTTTCTACTTTTACTTCTAACTTATCATTGTTTAATGCCTTCTTAAAGATTTCGGCTAAATTTTCTGTGATGTCCTTTAATTCTTCCTCGCTTGCTTCCTCCTTTAAGTTCTCCGTTAAGTCAGCGTCAATTCTTAAGAAACGAACCTGTTCATTTTTAGCTTCTAGCTGCTGAACAAAAGGTTGGTCGATGTTATGTTCTAAAATAACCGCATCCATGCCAGCTTCTTTGAACATATTAATATACTGGCTCTGCTGCTGTCTGTCTGTTACATAGTAGATGGTCTGCTGTTCTTTGTTTTCTGCAGCTTCTTCCCCAGTCGTTTCCGTTACTTCTTCAACGCCTTCTTCCTTTGTTTCATCCTTTTCTACCGGCTTGATCAATTCACCCATAGTTAAATATTTGTCATCTAAATTTTTGAAGAGAATGTAATCATTCATCTTTTCACAGAATTTATCGTCTTTTAAGCATCCGAATTTGATAAACGGTGAAATATCGTCCCAGTATTTTTCATAGGATTCTTTTTCTGTTTTACACATTCCGGCCAGCTTATCTGCCACTTTCTTAGTAATATAATCGGAAATTTTCTTTACAAATCCATCGTTCTGCAGCGCACTTCTGGATACATTCAGTGGTAAGTCAGGGCAATCAATAACACCCTTTAACAGCATTAAAAACTCGGGGATCACTTCTTTAATATTGTCTGCAATAAATACCTGATTGTTGTATAACTTTATAACTCCTTCGATAGATTCGTATTCAGTGTTAATTTTAGGGAAATATAGGATTCCTTTTAAATTAAATGGATAATCCATATTTAAATGTATCCAGAATAAAGGTTCTTTGTAATCCCTGAATACCCTGCGGTAAAATTCCTTGTATTCTTCCTCTGTACATTCATTTGGATGTTTATTCCAAAGTGGATTCGTATCATTAATGGCAACCGGTCTTTTCAGAATTTTTAATTTTTCCTGTTTTGGGGAGATTTCCACAATCTCTTTTTCACCGTTTTCGTTTTCGCGTTCTTCTGTTTTTGCTTCTTCAATGATAGTCTCCACTACCGTATCTTTATCTGTTTTTTCTTCTGGCAAAATTGTTTCATATTCAGGTTCTGCGTTTTCCTTTTCCACGTAAATTGCTGTTGGCATAAAAGAGCAATATTTTCCGATAACTTCTCTTGCTCTGTATTCATTGGCAAATTCTAAGCAGTCCTCGTTTAAGAACAAGGTAATTTCTGTACCAACTTCCTTCTTATTACCTTCTTCCATGTCAAACTCTGTACCGCCATCGCATTCCCAGTGTACTGGTTTTGCACCTTCTTTATAAGATAAGGAGTCGATGTGCACTTCATCTGCTACCATAAATGCAGAATAGAATCCTAAGCCAAAGTGTCCGATAATCTGATCTTCATTTGCTTTATCCTTATATTTTTCTAAGAAATCTGTGGCTCCAGAAAAAGCAATCTGGTTAATGTATTCTTCCACTTCTTCTTCGGTAAGTCCCAGACCATTATCAATAATTTTGATGGTCTTTTCTTCGGGATTTAAAAGTACCTGAACCTTTGGTTCATAATCATCCGGCAATGTATATTCACCGATCATATCCAGTTTTTTTAATTTTGTGATTGCATCACAGGCATTGGAAATTAACTCACGATAGAAAATATCGTGATCAGAATATAACCATTTCTTAATTATAGGGAAAATATTGTCACTATTAATTGACAGACTACCATGCTTTGCAGCCATTTAAATCACTCCATTCGTTTCTTTTTATTTAATCAAAAAAGTACCCTCACCATTTTTGAATGATACTTTATTTTTTACTAGAATAAAGTTTAATACAGCAATAGAGAAAAGTCAAGGGAAAATTAGCACTCATTATAAATGAGTGCTAATAATTTTATTAACTTTTTATAAAGTGCTTGATTTTTATTGGGTTTGTATGATAACTATATCATTTTATGTCTCTATTTCTTTTAGCAATGCCTGGCAACCTTCTAAAATGTCTTCATAGGTTCGTTGGAAATCACCTGTATACCATGGATCCGCCACATCATCCGTCCTGCCGGCAAATTTCAGCAGCTTATGGATTTTCTCTCCCTTCTGCCCTGTGATTCGCTTTATATTGCGAATATTAGCCTCATCCATTCCAATGAGATAATCATAATAATCATAATCCTGTTTACGAAGTCTAACCGCTCTTTTTCCAGCACAGCTTATGCCATGCTTTTCCAGTTCTGCTCTTGCAGGCGGATAAACAGGGTTGCCTATGCCGTTCTGAATTTCCTCAGTACTTGTGGCAGCTGAGGATATTTCAAACTGGTCTCCGATGCCTAGGTTGTTTACTAGGTCTTTTAATATGAATTCTGCCATTGGACTCCGGCAGATGTTGCCGTGGCAGATGAAAAGTATTTTTATCATTATTTTTATTCTCCTTGATTTGCCCCGGAATGCCCTGTTTTACAAGGGATTTCGGAAATTTGTGAAATGTGTGTTTTAGCTGACATCTTGGCAAAATAGGGCAAGATGGAGCAAGTTATTACTACCTGTTAGTAGTAAAATTGGTAGTAAAATGGAAAGGTTTACTACTAAGGATTTTAAACTATCTTCCATGTACCAGTTTTAGAACTACCAACTCTCTCTATAATTCCCTTGTCTACTAAAGTTTTGAGTATATTTAAAACCGTTTTTTCTGAACAGCCCAACATCTCTGCAATCTGTTTTCTAGTCACTGTAGGATTTTTCTTAATTATATCAAGTACACTTTCTTCCCTTCCTCCAATTTTACACCCACATATTGGACATCCATTCTTTTTGTCAGAAGCACCATGATAATTGCAATTGTTACACTTAATCTTTTCTGTACCAATTTGCTTTTCTAAATCATCAGCAGCTTTATATCCATTTTGTGTTACACGATACAAAAAATTATTTTCAGCATTGATCAACCCATAATACTCTAATTTTTTCAATGCCTCATTCCATTTTGCAATTGTTCTATTATCTAACGAACTACAAACCACAAAATCTGTATAATCTATAGAAATTGAATATGAATCTAAGGATGTTGATACCTGCAATATACCAGAACCATTACATGTGGTAATCAGTAATGCAATTGCGTCACGTCCTAATCTAACAGTTTCCACTGAATTGTCTTCCTCTACTTTAGATACAGCATGTTTTCCTAAACGTATATTAATTTGTTCATAAACATCCTCTACAGGAATATTTCTATCAGAAATAATATGTAAAAACGAACCTATTTCATCCTTTATTCTTGATATTTTTTTCAAATCCTCTGACTGACTACTCACAGATTCTGGAGGCAATAATTTTATTAGCTCAGCAATATTGTTATATTCCTCATTCCAATATTTTATATATGTCAACTGTTCTTTTGTTCCAAATATGTTAATATCATCCGCAAGCATTATAATAGTTTTATCCAGCCAATCATCATCTTTTAGTAGTTGCAGGACCTCATACATACACGCAACAGATTTTAAGTAATTATCAGAAATCACAAGTATTGCAAAATCTTGTTTTCTTATGCTATTCATAAACGAAGTTATGCTTTCCCATGCCCCAATTTCTTTTATATCTCTCTTTATTTCTGCTCTTCCACCAATTGTTTTTTCCAAATTATTTACTATATCACTCTTGTCTCTTTTATATGACACAAAGACTGTAGGCTTTTCCATTTTATTCCCTTTCTCTTTCTTATGACAATTCTGCGAATTGTGACATCATGCTTGCGGCACTAAGGGCAAACGGCTTTGATTCTTTTGAAAACTCATATTGCCCTAAGATAGTACTATATTTACTTCCACTATATTGGTTTACGAAAATAGCATCGTAAAATCGATTAATCACTTCTTCCCTTGTAACCAGTTTCTTTCCATCTTCTTTTTCAAATGTTTCATCTCTATTTAACATATTTGCTAACAAACGATTATCCTCATCTATATCTAATAATTCTTTCAATGGTTCAATATCTCGTCCATTAACAAAATTATCATATTTTGTAATATCGGCAATTTTTAATCCAATAAGCAAAGGAACAATATACATCAATATAAGTTAACGTCCCTTTCCATCAGGAAACGAAAAATCATATTTATTGTTATCATGAGTTGGTTCATACACTGCTGCTTTAATTTGTGAATAAAAACGTGTTATTTCACGTAATTCAAAATTATACATTTTTATGATTCTTTTTGTTACTATATCAACATAATATCTAGACTCAAGCCCCATTTCGCTATAAAATTTTTCCATATTAGCTGGTGGAATAGAAATTCTCAAGTCAAAAAATCTATCTAAATATCTACAAGAATCAAAATCCACACCATAATAATGCTTTATTGTATGTTGCAGTTGTTCCAAATTAACAGAAAAAACAAATGTAATTCTATCATCATATATGTAATGCTTTATTTGTTCAAGAAGATGAACTGCAAAAGTTGGTTTACATCTATCCAATTCATCAATAAAAATAACTAATCGGTTTCCTCTTTCTGCTAATAAACCAGCAAAAAAATCTTTAATTTTTTGTTCTACATCTTTCTGCTCTTTAAATTTTGTAAATGGATCTTCTGATGTAAGAGCATCCTTTATTCCATTAACATTATGACCACTTATTGCCTCAATGATTGCTCCTGCTGTTTTAACAATACTTATATCAGACAACGAAAAATCAATACTTAGTTGCTTTGTAATCTCATAAATTAATGATAATACTGGTTCAGTGTCATTATCATTTTCCCATGCATCGTAATATACAGCTATACTATAATTTTCATTTTCTCCATCGTTTTTAGGAAAAGGAAGTCTAACTGTAGCTTTTGCTTTAGTTTCTTCATCTATTGCACTTGACGGATTTAACGCATTGATAACCATTTTGGTTTGTCTAACAAAAAAAGTTTTTCCACTTCCCCATCTTCCATCAATTGCAATTGCACTGGCTGATTCTTGAGCTTGCAAAATATTATAAAAATAAACAATATCTTTATTTCTATTGATTGTGTCATTATACAAAGTTTCTATCAGATTTTCCTCTGTAGGTAGCATTTCATACTTTTTCATAAGCAAAATCACTCTCCTTTTTATAAACCCGTCCAATATATATTATATCCTCAAAGCCGACTTTTTTCTATAGAAAAACGCCCCAGCCAAGCCGGAGCGTCATCCCTCTTCATTAAATTGCCTTAAACATCTTCTGCGCCATCGGTTTCTCATTCTTCTTTTCAATCTCCGTCTGTGCCTTTCGGAAATCTTCCATCCTTTTCAGTTCTTCCTCGGCATCATCAAATCCGATATGCGTGTACACATTCATTGTAACTGATATATCCGAATGCCCCATGAGGTACTGCAGTGTCTTAGGATTCATTCCCGATTTTGCCATATTGCTACAATAGGTATGTCGGCACACATGAGGCGTGATATTAGGCATCTGCACTCGGTAGATGTCATTATATCTGCCGACCATGTGGTTGAATCGGTGCTGCCAGTGCATTGCCACAAGCGGCATGCCATTGTCATCGTAGAAAAGGAATCCACTGTAGCCATCAATGGACTTTTCCACTCTGGGTGCAGTCCTGTCCTCGATGATTGCCCGAAACATTTCTGCCACATCCTCTGTGATCGGCAGTACCCTTGTTCCGGCATCTATCTTTGTGGTTTCGATGATATATCGCATATCTGACGTTCTCTGCAACTGATGGTCGATATTCACTGTCCTTTTCTCAAGATCAATGTCTTTCAGCGTCAATCCACAGAACTCTGATATTCGCATTCCTGTATGAAAAAGTATGTAAACTACTTCATAATATTTACAGTACACCACATCGTCATGCACAAACTTTAGGAACTTTCGCATCTGGTCTCTGGAAATTGCCTCTCTTGTGACAGCATCATTTACCAATACTCCGGCAAGCTGAAATCCGAATGGATTCTTTACAAGAATGTCATCGTCCACTGCCATCTGAAAAGCTGGTCTTAACACACCCCGGATAGTATGAATGGAACTGTAACTTTTTCCATCTTCCTGTTGCAGCTTGATGAGAAATAACTTGGCATCTGATGTTTTCACACTTCGGATTGTCTTTTTCCCGAAAGACTCCTTTGCAAGTAGTCTCTGTACTGGTCAATCATTTTGGTAACACTTTGTTCGATAAATATCTATTTGTAACGAGCTTCCATTGGTGTTAAATAG
>CASEML010000119.1 GCA_949289145.1 uncultured Eubacteriales bacterium
TCTGTGTTAAATTCATTATTGAAAACCTCCAGTATTGTTAAAGTGTTTTTTCATCCGCCAAGATGAACACCTTAATTGTACTTCGAGGTTTTCTTTTATTCAATTGGCATTATTTCTGAATTACAGGAATGCTCCTTAAATTGTGAATGTGGCAAAAACAATTTTCGACAACTAAACAATACAATGTCTTTTTGAGAAAATCAAGAATAACTTGACAAATTATTTCATTTAGGTATAAAATAATTATAGTTTAGAGAAACTAAATAGAAAACGTTGATGGGAACAGTAGGATAAGGAATATCTGCAGAGAGAAATGGTTTGGTGCGACATTTTGATAGGAATTATTTGAAGACCACCCCGGAGTTGCTTTAATACAGCACGTTGATTACGTTACAATCATAATAAGAGGTTTGGTACCAGACAATCAGGGTGGAACCGCGGATTCGTATATTCGTCCCTGCCAGTGCAGTTATCTGCATTGGCAGGGATTTTTAATTTATGACAATACAATAGAATAATAGAAAGCTTGCCAAACATGCTTTCTATTGTTTATGTGAATTATGTTCAGAATGGAAGGAGAAAGAAAAATGAAGGTAACATTAAAAGATGGAAGCGTAAAAGAATACGCTGGGCAAATGTCAGTAATTGATATTGCGAAAGACATCAGTGAAGGGCTTGCAAGAGTAGCTGCTGCAGGTGAAGTAGATGGTCAAGTGGTAGATCTAAGAACAGTAATCAGCAGTGACTGTGAATTAAACATTCTGACAGCCAATGATGAGAAAGGATTAGCTGTCTTAAGACATACAGTATCTCATATTTTGGCAGAAGCAGTAAAAAGACTGCACCCAGAAGCAAAACTTGCAATCGGACCGTCAATTGATACAGGATTTTATTATGATTTTGAATGTGAACCCTTTTCCAGAGATGATTTAGATGCTTTAGAAAAAGAAATGAAGAAAATCATTAAAGAAGGAAAGACATTAGAACGATATACTTTGCCAAGGGCAGAAGCCATTGAGTTTATGAAAAACAAGGGAGAATCCTATAAGGTAGAATTGATTGAGGACTTACCGGAAGATGCAGAAATTTCTTTCTACCGCCAGGGGGAATTTACAGATCTTTGCGCAGGTCCTCACTTGATGAGCACCAAAAATATTAAGGCATTTAAGCTGATTTCTTCTTCTGGTGCCTACTGGAGAGGAAATGAGAAAAATAAAATGCTGACTCGTGTATACGGAACAGCCTTCAACAAAAAAGATGAACTGGAAGCATATCTGGCACATTTAGAAGATATTAAAAAACGCGATCATAATAAATTAGGGCGGGAGATGGAACTGTTTACTACTGTGGATGTGATTGGACAAGGCCTTCCGCTGTTAATGCCAAAGGGTGCTAAAATAATCCAGACGATGCAGAGATGGATTGAGGATGAAGAAGAAAAGCGCGGTTATTTGAGAACGAAAACTCCATTGATGGCAAAAAGTGATTTATATAAAATTTCCGGACACTGGGATCACTATAAAGACGGTATGTTTGTTATGGGAGATGAAGAAAAGGACAAAGAAGTGTTTGCACTTCGCCCGATGACTTGTCCATTCCAGTATTATGTATATAAGGCAAGTCAGAAGTCATATAGAGATTTACCGCTTCGGTATGGAGAAACCTCTACTCTGTTCCGATGTGAAGATTCCGGTGAAATGCATGGACTTACCAGAGTACGTCAGTTTACTATTTCCGAGGGACACTTGATTGTCAGACCGGATCAGATGGATGAAGAATTTAAGGGCTGTCTTGATCTTGCAAGATATTGTTTGAGAACTTTGGGAGTGGAGGAAGATGTAACTTACCGTTTGTCTAAATGGGATCCTGAAAATCCAGAAAAATATATAGGTTCCGCCGAGGTGTGGGAAGAAACTCAGCAGAGAATTCGTAATGTGCTGAATGAACTTGAAATTCCATTCTATGAAGAAGCAGGGGAAGCTGCCTTTTATGGACCAAAGGTAGATATTCAGGCAAAGAATGTATATGGCAAAGAAGATACGATGATTACGATTCAGTGGGATGCATTGCTGGCAGAACAGTTTGATATGTATTATGTAGATCAAAATGGAGAGAAAGTTCGCCCATATATTATTCATAGAACCAGTATGGGCTGCTATGAAAGAACATTGGCATGGCTGATTGAAAAATATGCCGGTATGTTCCCGACTTGGTTATGCCCGGAACAGGTAAGAGTATTACCGATTTCTGAAAAATATAAGGATTATGCGGCAAAAGTGGAAGAAAAGTTAAAGGAAAACGGTATCCTTGCCACAGTAGATAATCGTGCAGAAAAAATAGGATATAAAATAAGAGAAGCAAGAATTGCAAAAATTCCTTATATGCTTGTTGTGGGACAGCAGGAAGAAGAACAAAATGTAGTTTCTGTCAGAAGCCGATTTTTAGGAGATGAAGGACAGAAGCCTTTGGCAGATTTCATAGATGCAATCTGCAAAGAAATCAGAACAAAAGAAATCCGTAAAATTGAAGTAGAAGAAAGTAAATAAGAAAAAGCAAGCTGTAAATGATTTGCTTGTTATATCTAGAATATCTGTTAGAATCCGGGGAAGGTAAGTCCCCGGATTTTAAGAGCAGTAATTATCTTTTTTTGAAGCTGGAACATTCTGTTTCAGAAGAAGAATGTGCCTGCTGTCCGGAAATACCGATGTGTTCGGCAGAACAGGTACGGTCCTCGTTAAATAGACAATTGATTGCTTCACACTGAACGGAAATCTTTTCTTTTCCGTTAGAGGAACTGTTGCAATAGCAGTCTCTGCCGGCACCGATAAAACTGTCACAATGAGTTTCAGATGATTTTTCAGCTTCGGAACCTGCCACTAAAATGTCTCCCTTTGCACACAGCTTATCCTTATTATAAGTACAGCTTGTGGCACTACAATCTAATTTTGGCATAATGATACCTCCAATAATATATTTGATTTGTTGTACACAAATAGTATGGAGTAAAAACGAAAAAATATGTAAGAAAAATCATAAATTTTGCTTGACAGGATTATTGCATTGTGATATTCTGTAGAAGTTGTGAGAAGCAAATAAAACAAAGCAGAGTATCCACTCTCACCTTAGCGTAATTAGGCGACTAAGTGTTTATATTGATTATATGGCGTGTGTCTGATCGGTAAGTGGATAGTCTGTCTATCTACTTATTTTTTTGCTCATTAAAAATATGAAATTTTTCAGATTGTGATGGAGGTGCACGGTTATTAGTGAATTAATGATTAACGAACAAATTAGAGATAAGGAAGTACGTGTGATTGGTGAAGATGGAGAACAGTTAGGAATTATGTCTGCCAGAGAAGCATTTGCTCTTGCAAAAGAAGCGGACCTTGATTTGGTTAAGATTGCTCCCACAGCGAAACCACCGGTATGCAAGATTGTTGATTACGGAAAGTACAGATATGAATTGGCAAGGAAAGAGAAAGAAGCCAAGAAGAAACAGAAAGTAATCGATGTAAAGGAAGTTCGTTTATCTCCAAACATTGAAGAAAATGATTTACGAACCAAAGTAAATGCAGCAAGAAAATTCATTGCGAAAGGTGATAAAGTTAAAGTCACATTGCGGTTCCGCGGTAGAGAAATGGCGCATATGCAGCAGAGCAAGCATATCTTAGATGATTTTGCAGAACAGTTAGCGGATGTGGCCGTTGTAGAAAAACCTGCCAAGTTAGAAGGCAGAAGCATTATGATGTTTTTAACTGAAAAACGTTAAAATAGAAAGACAGTAGTATAGGAGGAAAATAATATGCCAAAAATGAAAACGAAAAGAGCCGCTGCAAAGCGTTTCAAAGCAACAGGTACAGGTAAATTAAAGAGAAATAAAGCTTATAAAAGCCATATCTTAACAAAGAAGACAACTAAGAGAAAGAGAAATCTTAGAAAACCTGCAATTACAGATGCAACAAACGTAAAGACAATGAAGAAGATTTTACCTTACATCTAATTTATAAGGAGGAAATATAGAAATGGCAAGAATTAAAGGCGGCATGAATGCTAAGAAAAAACATAAAAAAGTATTAAAACTGGCAAAAGGATATAGAGGAGCCCGTTCTAAACAGTATAGAGTAGCAAAACAGTCTGTAATGAGAGCTTTAACAAGTTCTTATGCAGGTAGAAAAGAAAGAAAGCGTCAGTTCAGACAGTTATGGATTGCGAGAATTAACGCTGCTGCAAGAATCAACGGTTTATCTTACAGCAAATTTATGTACGGCTTAAAATTAGCAGGCGTTGAAGTAAACAGAAAAATGCTTGCTGAAATGGCAGTAAATGATGCAGAAGGATTTGCAACGTTAGCTGAACTGGCAAAGTCTAAAATTGCATAGTAAATATTTATTCCCCAGAAATTCAGGAATTTCCGGGGGATTTTTTATGTTTTGATTATACTATTGCAGAACAGGTGCTGCAATAATATAATTTAACTTATGTAGAGGTAACTATACAGGCACATACTTTATTTAGTTGTAATTTTGGAATTTGGGAGGATATAATGATCGAGGTTGTCTTTAACGAAAGTGCATGTGGCAGTCTGAAGGTGGCACAGCGTTATGGAAAAGGAAAATATCAGGGAGTCAGCAGTGTTTTTATATGCCATGCTGACGGCAGAAAACCAACAAAAAAGGAGCTTGAAGAGGCAAAATACCAATATGAAGAAAGAGAGCGCAGGCTGTGGGAAAATGCAGTACCTCTTGGAGGAAGTCTCGCTGATGTTTATGGGTTTCATCTAGCATTGAGCCTAGGAAATATTTCTGACGAAATATTTGGTCAGCAAAGGCAGACAGCATTGGAGAAACTATATATGCCCTGCATTTCTGATAGTGACCATCAGTATATTCAGAATATAGTGAACAATGCAAAAGCAAATTTATCTTCCATTTATAAGCGTATAGCATCTGGTGAGCCGATTCGTGTTTGGTACAGCAAAAATCCGGATGAATTATGTGGGTTATATTGGTTTATGAATCAGCTGGCTCAGGATGAAGCAGAAAGTAAACAGATATTTCTGGTAAAACTGCCGGAATGGGAAAATAGAGAAGATGGAATTGTCATTCAAAAAAACAGCTGGGGAGATGTCAGTGCAGAGGAATGGTACCAATATCTTTCTTTGCAGGAACAGGCAACAGAAAGTTTTGTTAAAATGTGTGCAGGACATTGGCGGCAGCTGCAACAGGAAAATGCAATATTGCGTGCAGAGCTAAATGGCAGATTAGTCAGCGTGCCGGAAAATATCTATGATGATTTTATTATTCGGGAGATAAAGGCAGAAGGTGAAACATTTCATGAGGCAAAGCTGATCGGCAGGATTATGGGAAAATATCGACTTGGTATCGGGGATGGTTTTATTCATTTTCGCATAGAAAAGATGATTGCAGATGGAGAGTTGGAAATAGTAACTCAGGCAGAAAAAGATGAGCCTGTTTATCGGAGAATACTAAAAAAGTCTGATAACTGGAATTTACCAGAAATGCTCAATTCCCGGTTTTGGAGGAAGGGAAGCGAGTGAGAACTGGACAATGTTTTTGAGGGTGTGTATAGGAATTATTATTGTAGGTGCAGGGATTACAAAATAAATGTTAGCGCGGCTTGGCATTGGGGTAAATAAGTTCCATTTTTTCATCATAGAAATAGGTATCCATAACTTGCTCCCACCTATGGGCTGCAGGTATACCTTTAGTTCGGCTATCATACCGAACCAATGCAAGTATGGAAACTATAATATTGGTAATCATAAAAAAAATCAATAATAGTGTAAGCCATTTACCGCTCTTTCGTAAAATCAATTCAATGAATTTGGCGAGCTTAGGATATAGGAGTTTCAGCCATACTACGGCAGCGATTCCCCAAAAGAAGCAGAACAGCAGATTGATTCTTCCAGACAGATTAAAGGGAATCTTGCTGTAATCCCAAAATACTTTCCCAAAAACAATTTCTGTGAAAATACTGCATATGTATTCATAGGCACCACCCAAAAATGTACCCATAAGAAAAATATGGCTGTCCGGCTTGTTTCTGTCTTTATAGAGCAGGACAGTAAAGAGGGCAATTGCCAGTCCCCATACAATGCTGAAAGGTCCCCATACGAGACTGCTTCGGCTCATCCATATACCTGCTGTGATACGGCAAAAGATAGTTTCTATAATATCCCCCAGAAATGCCCCAATAAAAAATAGCCAGAACAATTGGAAAAAATTGCATTTATCTTTAACGTTGCTTTCTTTTCCAAATGAAACTGCAGGGTATGCTTTCACTATACGATGCTCAATATTTGTGGCGATTCTAGTAGAAAACTGTATGATCCATTGCTGTAGTCCGTGATTCCGTTTTAACAGAGCAGGAAGCCTTGTTTCCATGTGGTATATAGCCATAATGGAACTTAAGATATCGGCAAAACTAATAAACATGAATATCCAGATAACAAGTTTGGCGGGGAAGGATGGTAAAAGTTTATAAAAATTAAGTATAAGATTATTGGTATACCGTAAGGCGATGAAGCCTAAAATTCCCCAAAGGAATGAGTATTGCAGACAAATATATCCATCAAAATTCCATTTTTTCTGAGAATAATCCCACCATTTTTTCTGCTTCATTCGCTCCAGACTTTTACCTGTGATCCATTCCATGGTGGTTGCAATGATCATACTTCCGAGAAAAAGAAACACTGGTCTGTCAATTAAGTCATTCAGAAAAACAGTGAGAAGGAGTCCGGATAACCCGTATATAAAACAAAAAGGACCTGAAGCAAATCCACGGTTTCGATATTTTTTTCCTTTCCATGTGGCAATTCCTGTTTCTATAATCCAGCCCAAAAAGGAATACACTAAAAACAGGCTAGCTAACTGATAGAATGTATAGTTCATCTTGTCGTACCTTTCTAATATGGGTTCTTATAATAATGTGTTGCGTTTTTTGTGTCGTATTACTTTAATATAGAACATATGAATATAGTCTGAATTATTGTAGCATTGGATGGCAATTCAGTCAATATTTTTAAATTAAAAGAAAATATTTCCCACATAGAATGAAAGGTGTGCTAGAATAAATGAAAAAAGTGAATCAGAATCAATATGAAGGATGGAAAATATGGAAGAAGTAAAAGAATATGTTATACTTATTGGAGTAAACACAGGAAATGAAAAAGAGACAGAAGAAAGTATTAATGAACTGGAGGAACTGGCAGCAACTGCGGGGGCTATTACGGTAGGTAAGGTGATACAAAACAGAGAAACAATTCACCAGAAAACTTATATTGGGAAAGGAAAAATAGAAGAAGTGGCAAGACTTATTGGGGAAACCAATGCGACCGGTGTAATCTGTGATGATGAACTATCTCCATCTCAAATGCATAACCTAGAGATAGAGCTGGATACGAAGGTAATGGATAGAACCTTGCTCATATTAGATATTTTTGCAAGCAGAGCCACTACCGCAGAAGGGAAAATACAGGTGGAGCTGGCACAGTTAAAATACCGTCAGGCACGATTGGTCGGACTGCGAAATTCTCTTTCCCGGCTGGGCGGCGGAATAGGTACCAGAGGACCGGGGGAAAAGAAGCTAGAAATGGACAGGCGTCTTATAAAAAACAGGATTTCTCAGTTGAATAGTGAGCTGAATGACGTGAAACGCCATAGGGAAGTAATACGTAAGCAGCGTATGGACAGTACACAGCCAGTAATCGCTATAGTGGGTTACACTAACGCAGGGAAATCCACTTTGTTAAATTCCTTGACAGGAGCGGCGGTGTTAGAGGAAGATAAACTGTTTGCAACATTAGATCCAACCACAAGAGTATTAGAACTGGAGAATAAGGAGCAGGTGCTGATTACAGATACGGTTGGATTTATTCGAAAACTGCCCCATCATTTAATCGAAGCATTTAAAAGTACCTTGGAGGAAGCAAAATATGCAGATATGATTTTTCATGTGGTGGATGCTTCCAATCCTCAAATGGAATCCCAAATGGAAACAGTATATAATACATTGGAAGATTTAGGAGTAGAAAATAAACCTGTATACACACTGTTTAACAAAATAGATAAGTTGCAGGAAATCCAGCAAACTATGGAATTGAAAGATGCCCGGGCAAACTCTGTGCTTGAAATTTCCGCAAAAAGTGGGGTTGGATTTGAGAAAATCAAGGAGTTGATCAGAGAATATCTTCATTCCAGACAAATGTATGTGGAAAGAGTAGTACCATATGATGAAACCTCTGTGATTCAACTGTTGCGTAAGTATGGAAGTTTGTTGGAAGAAGAATACAGAGCTGAAGGAATTTTTATTAGAGGCTACGTGCCGAAACAATACTATTCCCATGTGAGTGGGATGAAATAGTGTACAAAATATGGTGAATATTATAAGAAATTTTAAAAATAAAATAAATATTCTGTGCAAATTGCAAAAAAAATCACTTTATGTTATAATTTAAAATATATAAGTGTGACAAGGGGGATATTCCATGGCAGAGGAAAAGAATGTATTTCCACCACAGATACAGCTTTACAAAGGGATTGAAACCTGTGGTGACAGTGCAGAATTGTATCAGAATATTTTGACAGTATTTATTAAAGAAGGCAGAAAAAAGCTTCCGCTTATAAAAAAACTGTACAAGGAAGAAAACTGGCAGGACTACATTGTAGCTGTCCATGGTCTGAAAAGTTCAGCTGCTTCTATTGGGGCACTAGAATTATCAAAACATGCGAAAGAAATGGAATTTGCAGGCAAAGAACAAAATATAGGTCTTATTCATGAAAAGACAGATGGATTGTTAGAGGAATATCTTACATTACTGCAAATGCTTACTGCATTTTGTAAAGATAAATCTGATCAGGAGCAGATTGAATTTTTTGAAAAATATGGCTGTCAATAAAATGAAGGAGTGAGGGAAATGGAAGATTTGATCGATATCCGTAACCGGAGAGAGAATAAAAATATTGTAAAATGGTATAATTGTAACTATGAGGAAAAGAAAAACATTATAGGAGAAGAAGGAAATGAAATTTACCTTCCATTAGAAGCAGGAAAAAAAGCGAAAGAAACAGGCAATGAGAAAAACAGAACGAAGGATGCTGCTGCCAGTTACGCTGAGGATGTGCTGAGTAAAATTAATCGGGCGAGAGACGATAAAGTGTTAGCTGCCATCATGAAGGGCAGAGAATCTTAAAATTAAATTGTTAAATTGCGAGTTGTGAGGGTGAATATGAAGAATGTAATAGGAAGCCGAATCTCCATACCGTCAATCTTGAAGGTGGGAAGCGGAACACTGGGAGAAATAGGAAGATATTTAAAGGAAAATGAATTTTACAGTGTGGTAGTGTTTTTTGGAAACGGGCTGATTGATATGTTTGGAGAAACAGTGATGGAATCGCTGAAGAAAAATGAAATTCAGCTGTTGAATTACACAGAATTGGATTCCACAGATATCAATGATATTGTGGAACTTGCTTTTGCAATTAATACAAAAACACAGGCTATTATAGGAATTGGTGGGGGCAAAGTGATTGATGTGGCAAAATATGCGGCATATTTACGTAAAATGCCATTTATCAGTGTTCCAACGTCTGCTTCCAGTGACGGCTTTTCCAGTTCCAGTGCCTCGCTGTTAGTGGAGGGAAAGAGAACCTCAGTACCTGCAAGACTGGCTTATGGGATTATTGTGGATACAGATGTGATTAAAAGTGCGCCGGATAAATTTATTTATTCCGGTATTGGGGATTTGGTGTCAAAGATAACAGCATTATATGACTGGCTGTATGAAGATCAGCAGGGATATGATACCCTAAACGATTTTGCCATGATGATAGCTAAGAAGGCTGTAAATAGTTTTGTGCGTACATCCTTTGAAAGTAAAAGTATTAAAGATGATTTGTTTTTGAGAGAACTGGTGGATTCGCTGGCAATGAGTGGAATAGCCAATGAGATAGCAGGCAACAGTGCACCATCTAGTGGAAGTGAGCATTTGATTTCCCATGCATTAGATAAGATATTAGAGGTGCCGCAACTTCATGGAATACAGGTAGGGTTAGCTACTTATCTGATGAGCCTTGTTCAAAACCATAGATATAAGCGTATTCATACTATATTTACAGACACAGGATTCTTTGATTATGCAGCCACTTTGGATTTGAAACGAGATGATTTTATGAAAGCTATTGATTTGGCTCCGTCTATAAAGCCATATCGCCATACTTACATTCATGAAGAACGATATAGAGAAACGGCAAAAGAGATTTTGCGGAAGGATGAAGTGTTTCAGCGCATTTTTGAAGCATAGCCCGAAATAGATGAGTTTTCACAATTTTCTGATAAACTTTGAAAATTATGATTGACATTTCTGCAAAAACTTGGTAACATAAATAATGGTCATGCGGAAGTGTCGGAATTGGCAGACGAGCAAGATTCAGGTTCTTGTAGGCTTCGGCCTGTGTGGGTTCAAGTCCCATCTTCCGCATTACTCAAAAATTGGGGCTGTCGCATTAACGATTGAAAAATCGTGAAGCGACAGCTTCCTTTTTACTGTTTTTACGGTTAATTTCAAGAAAAAGTTCTGATTTAGTCTACCATTCTGCAA
>CASEML010000120.1 GCA_949289145.1 uncultured Eubacteriales bacterium
TATTGACAGAATCGGAAGGGTTCCGTATAGTAAAACAAGTATCTCAAATGCACTAAGCAGAAATTGGCTGCAAAGCAGGAGTTGTTTCACAAGTCCTGACGACCACAAAAAGAGCTGTGAGCAACATTATTACAGCGGAAAGGAATGCGAGGTAGAGATATGCAGGAAATTTACAAAGTCTTTCAGAACTTCTGGGGGATTATAAGCAACATTTCTAAAAAAGCTTATAGAAATTGTGCAGTGCTTATGACCGGCGCGGCGGTGATAGCACTGATTTCATTTAACTCTAAGGAATTTGGAGGTTCCGGGAAAAATAAGTCTGACACAATGAAACCACAAAATTCTGGAATACTGGTAAAGACAGGAGAAAGCGGTGAAGAAGAACTACTTTTGCAGACAGAAGAAATTGTAAGCGTTTCCGTGAGGGATACCGAAGTCTTTGTCCGGGAATCAGGACAAATAGAATACAATCAGAGTCAGGGAAAAGAAATCACGACGGTAGAACCGACACCGACGGCAGAACCGACACCAACAGCAGTTCCTACACCCACACCGGGGCTGGTATGTGTTTATGTTCAGGCGGGGTTGGATAAAAATAATTATCAGGTACTTTTAAGAATTGTTGAAGCAGAAGCTGCTGGAGAAGGCATTGAGGGTAAAAAACTGGTTGCAAATGTCATATTAAACAGAGTGAATCACCCATCATTTCCAAATACTGTGGAGGAAGTAGTTTTTCAAAAGTCAGGAGGTCACGCACAATTTTCTCCTACTATTGATGGAAGATTTGAAAGCGTGCAGATCAGTAGTGAAACGGTGGAAGCAGTAGATATGGTGCTTACTGGTGATGATAATTCTCAGGGAGCCTTATTCTTTTCAGCGCGCTCTAAGGCAGATCCAGATAACATGAGCTGGTTTGACAAAAATCTGAAATGGCTGTTTGCCTATGGTGGGCATGAATTTTATACATTACCGTAAGTTTAAGATAGAAAATCAAAATGTGATAATCTTTTTCTTGTTTCAATAGATAATCTATGATATACTAACCCTTAGTGGTGCATGTAGAAGTACAAAAACCTTAGTTTATAAAAGAAAAGGATGGAGAAGAATGGAATTGTTATACAAAAGTACACGAAGTAATTCAGAACCTGTGACAGCTTCAAAGGCTATTTTAAAAGGTTTAGCAGAAGATGGAGGCTTATTTGTTCCCACAAGTATTCCAAAACTGGATGTTACTATTGAAGAACTCTCCAAAATGGATTATAAACAGACTGCGTATGAAGTAATGAAGCTGTTTTTAAGCGATTTTACAGAGGACGAGTTAAAAACATGTATTAATAATGCATATGATTCTAAATTTGACACCAAAGAAATTGTTCCATTAGTAAAAGTAGAGGATGCATACTATTTAGAATTATTTCATGGTGCCACCATTGCATTTAAAGATATGGCATTATCCATTTTGCCACATTTAATGATTACGGCAGCTAAGAAAAACAACATTAAAAATGAAATCGTTATTTTGACAGCAACTTCAGGAGATACAGGAAAAGCTGCACTGGCAGGTTTTGCTGAGGTAAAAGGAACCAGAATTATCGTGTTTTATCCAAAGAATGGAGTAAGCCCTGTACAGGAAAAACAGATGGTAACTCAAAAAGGTGATAATACTTTTGTAGTGGGAATCAAAGGAAACTTTGACGATGCCCAGAGCGGTGTAAAAGCTATCTTTGGTGATAAGGAACTGGCAGAAATTATGGATAAATCCGGCTTCCAGTTTTCATCAGCCAATTCCATTAACATTGGACGTCTGGTGCCGCAAGTAGTGTATTATGTATATGCTTATGCAAAGATGGTAGCTCTAAATGAAATCAAAAATGGTGAAGAAATCAATGTAGTGGTACCTACCGGAAACTTTGGTAATATTCTGGCAGCATTTTATGCAAAGAACATGGGGATTCCAATTGGTAAACTCATTTGTGCTTCTAATGATAATAAGGTATTATATGATTTCTTTGAAACGGGCTGCTATGATAAGAACCGCGATTTTATTTTAACTACATCACCTTCTATGGATATTTTAATCTCCAGTAATCTGGAAAGATTGATTTACCGCATTGCAGGTAATGATCCGGCGAAGAATGCAGAATTTATGAAAGCTTTGGCTGAGAATGGAAAATATGAAATTACTGCTGAAATGAAAGCGCAGTTGGCAGATTTCTATGGAAATTATGCCACAGAAAAAGAAACAGCAGATGTGATTAAAGAAATTTATGACGCAGCAGATTATGTATTAGATACACATACAGCGGTAGCCGCAAAAGTATATAAGAAGTATAAAGAGGCTACAAATGATGCAAGGAAGACAGTGATTGCAAGTACAGCAAGTCCATATAAGTTTGCAAGAAGTGTAATGTCTGCTATTGATTCTAAGTATGAAGGAATGGGAGACTTTGAATTAATTGATGAACTTACGAAGATTTCAGGCGTAGCAGAACCAAATGCCATTAAGGAAATCCGTTCTGCAGAAGTAGTACATGATACTGTTTGCCAAGTAAATGAAATGAAAGATGTTGTAAAGAAATTCTTAGGAATTTAATAGATAGTATAAAAACCTGTGGCATTCACCACAGGTTTTTGTGCAGTTATAAAAAATAATTAAATATCAGCAATGATAAAGTGAACAGTACCAAAGGAAAAACTGATTGGTATACAGTACACAGTATTAGAAAAATTTAGTTCGCAGGTGTCTTCTAAAGGGGGTTCCAGCGCCAGTTCCATCTGCATTTCGTTAGAGGCGTTTACGGTAAACAGACCATTATTAAGATTTAAGAAATCACAAATGGAAGCTTGAACGTACTCATCAAATTCAGTAAATTCTTCTTGGGCATATCTAGATGCCATACCAACAAATGTTTCTTCTGTAGCATATACTGCAGAGCAGGCAGAAAAAGGTCCTGTAATATTCTGAGAGAAATATTTTAAGGTTGGAGGTTCTGTCATGATAAATTCCTTATATGGCGTAAAGTCACTTCCGATGAAACGGGTAATATTATTGAATAGGAGAGTAAGGTATTTCATAAAAACAGGTGCATTGTCTAACTGAGTCAGATCATAAAAATCATTAATTAAAATATTGATCTTGGTGGTCTGCAGTAAGGTTAAAGAATCTAAATCGTTTAATTTGTAATTTGATTTGAAATCATTCAGTGCATGAGCGCAGTCTGCTTTGGTCAGTACATTCTTATCAATCAATACCTTACATAATAATTCATAATCGCTGCGTTGCAAAGCAAGTAGTTTTTCTAGTTCTGCTTCATTCATATAACCACATTCTATAACAAGTTCCCCAAAACGCTTGTCTCTGGTTGTCTGCATAATATGAATCTGTTCGGCCTGTTCCTCTGTAAGGTAGCCATATCGAACTGCCAATTCACCGATTTTTTTATGTATTTTTTGAACATCCTGGATGCCATCGGCTAACTGCGCTGGTGTAACCAGGTTCTGATTTAATAAAAAATTACCAAAGAATTGTGAAAACATCTAAATGCCCCCTTTTACTTTAGTGTCCAGTACATGCTTTATCTGATTGTTATCTAAAGGCTTTTGAATAAAATCTTTTGCACCTGCCTTTAATGCTTCCTTTAAATTTTCCTGAGTTCCTACGGAAGACGTCATGATAATGTAAGCCTCAGGGTCAAAAGCAATAATTTCTTTTACTGCAGTAATTCCATTTTTTATGGGCATAACGATATCCAAAAACACAATATCCGGCTGTTTCTCTTTATATATATCAATAGCCATCTGACCATTAGCAGCATCAAAAATCTGTGTACAGCCAATGGATACAAGAAAATCTTTCAGTTTCTTGCGGGCCAGAATGGAATCATCACAAATTAAAATTTTCATGCTTTCTAGTGTCATAGTTAATCCTCCTTGATTAGGCAAAGGCATTTACTTGCCTTCCCATAAATAAGCTAGTTCTATTTTACTATATATTTTGTGCGTTTTCAATAAAAATATAGTAAAATATATTGAAAAATAGTGATAAGTGCTATATACTTATGCTGTTTTAAGAAAAATATATAGGAGGGAATGAAGTGAAACAGGAAGATATTATAAGGCACATTGATCACACCATGTTAAAACCCATTGCAGATTGGGATAGCATAAAAAAGCTTTGCAGGGAGGCGATTTTGTATAAAACTGCATCTATATGTATTCCGTCCTGTTATGTAAAAAGAGTGAAAGAAACTTTTCAAGATCAAGTAAATATTTGTACTGTAGTGGGGTTTCCACTGGGATATTGTAATACTGCGGCGAAACTGGCGGAAACGAAACAGGCTATTGCAGACGGTGCTTCGGAAATTGATATGGTAATAAATATTTGTGATGTAAAAAACAAAGAATTTGATAAAGTAGAAGAAGAAATTCGTGCATTAAAGGAATGCTGTGGGGAAAAGATACTTAAGGTGATTATTGAGACTTGCTATCTGACAAATGAAGAAAAAATAAGAATATGTCAGGCAGTGACCAATGGAGGAGCTGATTATATCAAAACATCTACAGGATTTGGAACCGGAGGAGCCACCATAGAAGATGTACGTTTGATGAAAGAATATGTCGGGTCTCAGGTAAAAATAAAAGCGGCAGGCGGCATCAAAAGTGTGAAAGATATGGAAGACTTTTTGGAAGCAGGCTGTGAGCGTCTTGGGACAAGCTCAGGGATTGCACTGCTTCAGGGAAAAGAATCGGGAGGCTATTAAATGATAAGAGAGAGAATGGAGCAATTGCGCCAGAGAATGAAACAGGAGAAGATTGATCTTTATTATATTCCTACTGCTGATTTTCATCAGTCAGAATATGTGGGAGAATATTTTAAATGCAGGGAATATATGAGTGGATTTACGGGATCGGCAGGAAGTCTGGTGGTTACTAGGGAAGAGGCCTGCCTTTTTACTGATGGGAGATACCATATACAGGCAGAGCAGGAATTGAAAAACAGCGGCATTCATCTTTTTCGATGGGGAGAAATGAATATTCCCAGCGAGGAAGAATATATAGAAGTATATATGCAGAAACATAATACCTTTGGTTTCGATGGCAGGGTGGTTTCGGCTGCTTTTGTGGAACGATTATTGAAAAAAGCAAAGCTCCCAAAGACAGCTGTTATTTATCAAAAAGATTTGGTAAATGAAATCTGGAATACACGTCCGGACATATCAAAGGAAAAAATTTATCAACTGGAGCCATGGCAGACAGGAGAAAGTGCTGCGGATAAGATAAAACGGATACGCAGCGAAATGAAAAGACAAGGTGCACAGGCCCATGTAATTGCCTCTTTGGATGATATAGCGTGGATATTTAACTTAAGAGGAAATGATGTTAAACATAATCCGGTATTTTTGGCATTTGCTTTGATTACAGAAGATACCGCTTGTCTTTATCTGGCGGGGGAAGCAATAACGGAATCGGTCAAAGAGTATCTAAAAGAAAATAAAATAAAATGGAAAAACTATAATGATATATATAGAGATGTGGCATTGTTTGGAGCGGATTACACTATTTTGCTGGATAAGGAAACCATAAATTACTGTCTTCTTCA
>CASEML010000121.1 GCA_949289145.1 uncultured Eubacteriales bacterium
CAGTATACAACCGTTATTCTGCCAAAGCCGGCAGCGTTGGATTATAATTATGCAATTCTGGCAAAAGACAGAGCAGCAGATACGGATATGGTGATTCGCCTTGACGGAGAGGAAAATGTTTTAGTGGAATATGGAGAAATGGAATTAAATATTGATCTTCGTTTCCGGGTACATATATTAATGCAGCAGTTAGAAAAGAAACAACTGCCAATCATTAACCTTACACCGGGAATCCGTTCTCTGCAGGTTAATTTTGATATAGAGAAAATTTCAGTAAAGGAAATAACAGAACAGATTTTACAGATAAATAAAGAAATACCGGAACTGGAAAATATTACAGTGCCCTCTAGAATTGTGAACCTGCCATTGTCCTGGGACGATCCACAGACACAGTTGGCAGCAAGACGTTATCAGGAAACGGTCAGAGAAAATGCTCCCTGGTGTCCAAGCAATCCGGAATTTATCCGCAGAATCAATGGATTGGATAGCTTAGAAGATGTAAAAAGAATTGTATTTGATGCCAATTATCTTGTGTTAGGATTAGGGGATGTGTATTTGGGAGCACCGGTGGCAACACCCATCGATCCAAGGCACCGTATGGTTACTACAAAATATAATCCAGCAAGACCATGGACACCGGAGAATGCGGTGGGAATCGGAGGAGCTTATCTTTGTGTATATGGGATGGAAGGTCCCGGAGGGTATCAGTTTGTGGGAAGAACCATTCAAATGTGGAATTCTAAAAAAGAAACAGATTATTTTACCAAAGAAAAACCCTGGCTTTTGAATTTCTTTGATCAGATAAAATTTTATCCGGTAAGTGCAGAAGAAATACTGCAGGCAAGAGAAGATTTCTTACGTGGAAAATATCCTATTAAAATAGAAGAAACAGAATTTTCTTTTAAAGAATATAAGAGGTTTTTGGAAGAAAACAAGGATACCATCAAAGTATTTAAAGATCATCAGGAAGCTTCTTTCCAGGCTGAGAGAACCCGTTGGAAAGAGCAGGGACTGGACGAATTTGTTTCTGAAACAGAAGAAACAGGACAGCTGACAGAGATAAGTGTTCCAGAAGGATGTGAGGCAGTATGCACAAGCCTTCCAGGAAGCGTGTGGAAAATTCAGGTAAAAGAAGGAGATTCTGTGCATAAAGGAGATACCCTGGTGGTATTGGAGAGTATGAAAATGGAATTTCCCGTAGCGGCAGAGGCAGATGGGATTGTAGAAAAGATTTATCTCAAAGCAGGTGAACAGGTAAATGCAGGTCAGCTAGCTGCCTGTATGAGAGTATAAAGGAGGATTCTATGAAACATTTTCCGAAAAAACTAACGATAGACTGGCTGAAAACAAATTATAAGAATGGTACAGTAACTCCGTTGCAGGTGGCAGAATATATTGTAGAGCAGGCAAAGGAGCATCAGGAAAAAAACATTTGGATCGAACCGCCTGTGTTAGAGCATATAAAGCAGTATATAGATAATCTCCCGGAGGATAAAGAAAATTATCCATTATGGGGAATCCCTTTTGCGATTAAGGATAATATAGATTTAGCACAGGTGCCTACCACGGCAGCATGTAAAGAATACTCCTATGTACCTAAAGAAAGTGCCACGGTAGTAAAAAGGCTGATGGCAGCAGGGGCTATTCCGGTGGGTAAAACAAATCTGGACCAGTTTGCCACAGGACTTGTAGGAACTAGAAGTCCCTATGGAGAAGTCCATAATGCACTGAATCCTGAATTAATCAGCGGCGGTTCCAGTTCCGGCTCGGCAGTGGCAGTAGCGTTGGGAATGGCAGCTTTTTCCTTAGGAACCGATACCGCAGGCTCCGGAAGGGTTCCGGCAGCATTAAATTGTCTGGTGGGCTATAAACCGGCGGTAGGTGCATGGTCTTCTAAAGGTGTGGTACCTGCTTGCCAAAGTTTAGACTGTGTCACAGTTTTTGCTAATAATCTGGAGGATGTTCAGAGTGTAAATTTGGTGGCAAGAGGATTCGATGAAGAATGCTGTTGGTCCAAAGAAATCCCAGCACCGGATTATAAGAGGCCGGAAAAAATCCTGTTGGCAAAGGAAGGTGTAACATTTTACGGACCCTTCAAAGATGTCTATGAGAAGAAATGGAATCATGCGGTGGAGCGATTAAAGCATTGCGGTATTCCTATAGAATATATTGATTACTCCATGTTTCAGGAAGCAGCGTCTATTTTATATGAGGGACCATGGGTGGCAGAACGTTGGAAGGATCTGGGCGATTTTGTGGAGGCTCATGCAGGTGAAGTTTTTCCGGTAACAGAAACCATTCTTCGTTCCGGAAAGAAAGAAGAACATACTGCGGCCAGTGTGTTTGCTGCAATACATAAGCTGCAAAAGTACAAGGCAAAAGCAAAAAAGATGTTAGAATCAGCAGTGTTGATCATGCCAACGGCAGGCGGTACCTTTACCAGAGAAGAAGTAAGAAATAATCCGATCACTGCCAACAGTCAGATGGGCTTATACACAAACCACTGTAATCTTCTCGACTTGAGTGCCATAGCAATTCCGGAAAAGACAGAAGATACAGAGCTTCCCTTTGGTATCACCTGTTTTGCCAGAGCAGATTCCGAAAGTTTGCTGCTAGGAATGGCAGATAAGTTTTTAAAGGAAGAAACCACCACATTAGCAGTATGTGGATTACATAAAAAAGGAATGGCATTGGAATACCAACTGACAGAAAAGAAAGCAAGATTTACAGAGCATACCAAAACAGCAGCAAAATATAAATTGTTCTCGCTGCCAGTCAATCCGGTAAAGCCGGGTATGTATTACAGCCAAGAAGGCGGCAATGCCATAGAGGTGGATTTGTATGAAATTCCGTTAAGTGCAATGGGGTACTTTATGGAACAGGTTCCAAAGCCATTGGTGATTGGAACGGTGGAACTAGAAGACGGAAGAATGGTAAAAGGTTTTCTGTGTGAAGAATACAGTACAAAAGAAGCAGAAGACATAACAGCACAGGGCACATTTAAAATGGATTAAGATGGAGGAAAAAATTATGAAAATGATCAAAGCGTTTGTAAGACCGGAAAAAGCAGAAGAAGTATTGGATAACTTAATGGAGAAAGGATTTTCAGCAGTAACCAAGGTCAGCGTTTTAGGACGTGGAAAGCAAAAGGGATTAAAGGTAGGAGATACCTACTATGATGAAATTCCAAAAGAAATGATTATGATTGTAGTGGAAGATAAAGATGCAGATAAAGTAATTAAAATTATGACAGATACTGCAAAAACCGGAAAAGAAGGAAGATATGGTGACGGAAAAATCTTTGTGACAGAAGTAGAAAGGGCAGTTACCATCAGCAATGGAAGCGATGGATTATAAATCGGAACAGGAGGAAATGGGAATGAAAGAAGTAGTTGTAATTTTAAGACCAAAAATGTACTTTAAAACCAAGAAAGCCTTAGACGAGGCAGGATTTCATTCCATGACAGTTCAGGAGATCATTGGACGCGGCAAGGAGCCCATTCAGTATGACTACGATGGCGAAGTGGTAACACACAGACTGGTGGCGAAAAGGATGTTAACTGTTTATGTAAGAGATGAAGAAGTACAGCTTTTGATCGATACCATAGTAGAGGTAAATAAAACCAACAGTGCTGGTGACGGAAAGATTTTTGTTTTGCCGGTAGTGGAAGGAATTCGTGTGAGAACTGGTGAACGGGGAAATGAAGCTATTCTGTAACAAGAAAATGACACAGCAAATATACAAGACGGAAAGGAAAGGGATACATTATGAAAAAAGTATATCAGTGGTTGATGGCAGTAATGATGGCAGTATTTATGTTGACTGGATGCGGAAGTGATTCACAGACAGCAGAAAATAATACGGCAGAGAGCAGCACAGCAGAGAAGGGAACAGAGGAGAATCCTTTTGTATTAGGTGTCAGCCCAATGTCAGGATGGTATGCATGGTATGGAATTGAAGGCACAGGAATCTTTGAAGCAAATGGTGTCAATGTAGAAATAAAGTTTTTCCCGGTATATAGTGATTCTTTGACAGCATTTTATTCCGGACAGCTGGATGGAATCTGTATTGCAGGCTCCGATACCATTGCACCGCTAAATGAAGGTATAGATTTTAAAGTGGTTCTTGTGAATGATAATTCTTATGGTGCCGATGGTCTTGTAGTGCAGGATGGAATTAACTCCATTGAGGATTTAAAAGGCAAAACAGTAGCTACGGAAGTAGGTACCTTAGAGCATATGTTTCTTCTGAAAATATTAGAAGATAACGGAATGACGATTAATGATATAAACTTTACTAACATGACCATCAATGACGCAGGTCCTGCTTTTATTGCGGGAAGTGTTGATGCGGCAGTGCTGTGGGAGCCTACCTTATCTACAGCTATCAATGCAGGCGGAAATCTATTATACAGCACAAAGGAAGTACCAGGCTTAATTTCAGATACATTGGCGGTTCGTCAGGAAGTAATTGACAGCAGCGCAGATGCGGTACAAAAAATAGTAAATTCATGGTTTGACGGAGCTGAAAAATTAGCAGAGAAAGATGAAACTTTTATACAGGCAGTCTGTGATGGAGCAGAACTGGAAAAAGATGATTATTTAGCTATATTAGACGGAGTAATTATTTTTGATAAGGAAATGAATGAAAAGACCTTTGAACAGGGGGATGATTACACTTATCTTAATTATACTCTGGAAAAATCTGCACAGTTTTTGTTGGATACCAATATGATTGATAAACTGCCGGAGGATACCAGCGTAATTCTCGATGACAGTTTTATTAAGGGGGCATCTGAATGATAAAAATCAAAATTAGAAAGGATATCGGAAAAAAGCAGTATATACTTTTGGCAGTGGTTGCCTTCCTGGTGATTATCGGGGTTTGGGCCATTGCAAGCGGCACAGGCGCAGTGGACGAAATCTTTCTTCCCAAGCCTGCCAAGGTGGTTCAGTATTATATCAGTTCCATTCAAGATGGTTCCCTTTGGGAAAATACGAAAATAAGTATTTATAGAATTTTATTAGGCTTTATTCTCGCAGTGATTTTAGGAATTCCCGTTGGAATTTTAGTTGGAACCTTTAAAAAGGTAGAAGCAGTGATCCGTCCATTGTGTGAATTTATCCGTTACATGCCGGTACCCGCTTTTGTACCGTTGATCATGGTTTGGGTTGGAATTGGAGAAAATGCTAAGATTACAGTTATTTTTATTGGTACCTTTTTTCAGCTGGTGCTTATGGTGGCAGATGATGCCATGTCTGTTCCCGATGACCTGATCAATGCAGGATATACCTTGGGAACAACCACACCAATGACAATTTTCAAAATTATCATACCGGCCATGATGCCCCGCTTAATGGAAACACTACGAATGATGATTGGCTGGGCGTGGACCTATTTGGTAAGTGCTGAGTTAGTGGCTGCTAATACAGGGCTTGGTTACACGATTCTAAAGTCACAGAGATTTTTAAGTACAGACGCTATTTTTGGCGGAATTATTTTAATTGGTCTTTTGGGATTGATCACAGACAGAATTTTCGTATTTCTGAATAGAAAGCTGTTCCCTTGGGCAGAAGGAGGTAGGTAATATGGGATTATTTCAAAAAAAGAAAAACATGCTTCCGGAACGGAACAGCCATATTGAAGCAAATCTGGCAAACAGTAAAATTTATGTGAAAGATGTGAAGAAAGTGTATCACTCTGCAAAAGGTGATACGCTGGCTATGGATCATGTAAACCTTAACGTGTTGGAAAATGAATTTGTCTGCATTGTGGGACCTTCCGGCTGCGGTAAATCCACGTTACTACGTATGGTGGCAGGTTTAGATGAAATTTCCGGCGGAGAAATTGTCATACAGGACAGACATATTATAGGACCGGGAGCCGATCGTGGAATGGTTTTTCAGGCATATACCCTATTTCCTTGGATGACTGTGGCGGAAAATATTAAATTTGGTTTAAAAATCCGAAAGATTCCGGCAAAGGAGCAGGAGGAAATTGTAGATAAGTATTTAAAAGTAATCAAACTAGAAAAATTTAGAAACAGCTATCCAAAAGAATTGTCCGGCGGTATGAAACAGAGAGTTGCCATTGCCAGAGCTCTGGCAAACAGTCCGGAAGTGCTTTTGATGGATGAACCTTTTAGTGCATTGGATCCTCAGACTAAAGCAGATATGCAGCTGCTGATGCGTCAAATCTGGCAAGTGGAAAAACCTACCATATTATTTGTTACCCATGATATTGAAGAAGCTGTATTTTTATCAAACAAGATTTATGTACTCACTTCAAGACCAGGGACCGTCAAGAAAGAAGTACGCGTATTGCTTCCATATGACAGGGATTTGTCTTTGAAAGATACAGAACAGTTCATCAAACTTCGTAAAGAAGTAAATGGATTGATTGAGCATGAAAGTCTGTAGGTCTTAGATAAAATATAAAAGAATGTAACAGTTCAGGCTGTTTGGTTGCCGGAGACACCCATGGCAACCAAACAGCCTGAACTGTTACATTCTGACTTAACGGTTACCATCTTCTGGTGCCTTGTACATTACAGCATTGATTCTTTGCGTTTTTTTTAGTATGATTATGGAAGAATAAAAGAAAAGGGAGAAGAAAAATGGTAGTCAATGATGCAAAGCTTGTAATGTATTATATGAAAGACAGTAAAAAAGAAGAGCAACTTATCCAGCTTTGTAAACAGCTGGGAATCAATACAAGAAAAATAAAAGAAAATGATACGAATGTTTCAATAAGTACCTTGGCAGGAATTTCAGGTGTGCCTGCAATGGTACAGACAGAAAAAGCACCGCAGAATTATGAAATGCCAGAGCTTTTAATTTTTGCCGGAATGACAGACGAGAAGTTGGATGAATTTCTGGCAGAATATAGGAAACAGGGGATAGAAGCTGTTAGCCTGAAAGCAATGATAACACCTCATAATATTTCATGGACTGTGTATCAGTTGACCGCAGAACTGATAAGAGAGAGAACAGCGATTTTAATGGGGCATCAGAAGTAATTGAAATGCCTGGCAACAAAAGAAACCATATGGGTAGGAGATGAGACATGAAGAAAAAATTTTCAATACACGAAGTAGCGCAATTATTAGGGATTTCCACTGATGCCATAAGATTATACGAGAAAAGCGGACTGGTGACGCCCCTTAGAAACGAGAAAAATGGATATCGTTATTATGAAGGGGAACAAATAAAGAGAATTATGGGGATTTCACTGTATCGGAAACTAAATGTAGGAATTGCAGAAATAAAAGAGCTGCTAGAGGTATCAGACTTTGCAACCATGGTGTCTGCATTCGAAGGATTTATTGAAAAAAAAGAAGAAGAAATTAAAATCCTGCAGAACCGTCTGGGAAAGTTAAAGGTTATGAAAACACATATGAAGGAAATACAGGAAGGGATGGGAAAATACTGCGTAAAAGAGCTTGCAAAGCGCTATATAAAACAGATTAACACAACTGGTGACTGGGAATATGAAAAAATGAAGGACATTATAAGCACAGAATTATTTTCTTTTGGGAACATGTGTTATTATGCTGCGCACCACAGTGAGGGAAAGGACAACATACAATCATTTCAATTTGCAATTCGCGAGCCCATGATAGAGTTGTGTATGGAGCAGATAAAAAGAGAAAATATGGTATTTTGTCCAGAATGTAATTGTATTTATACAGTTTATGCAGTGAAAACTTACGAAGAAATGCAGCGAGACTTGCAAGAACTTTTTTCTTATGCAGAGGAACAAGGATACCAATGCACCGGTGAAGTGTACAGCTTCTATGTATATAGTTTGGTAAATGAGGGAAATATGGCGGATTTTTATGAAGTTTATGCGCCGATTTTGTAAAAAACTACTAAAAATACAATAATTTCCCAAAACATGTTGACCTTAGAGTTGCACCAACCTTTAGAATGTAAATAGGAAATAAGTATGAGTTAATCTAGTTTTTGATAAATCTCCCAAACCCAAAAAAGAAACGGCAGAACCATTGTGGTTCTGCTGTTTCTTTTTGGTTTAGGATAAACAATGGCAATTATATGGTAAGTCTGATATAATGTTGAAGAAATAATGGTGGATTGAGAACATATCATGAAAGAAGGATTAATATGCAGGAAACAACAAGAAGCCCGCTGACTACGCTATGTTATATTGAAAAAGACAACAGTTATCTGATGCTTCATAGAGTGAAGAAAAAGACGGATGTAAATAAAGATAAATGGATTGGTGTGGGAGGACATTTTGAGGCAAATGAAAGCCCGGAAGAATGCCTGATTCGGGAAGTAAAAGAAGAAACCGGACTCACATTAGAATCCTGGAAATTCCGTGGACTGATTACATTTGTGTGTGAAGGATGGAATACGGAATATATGTGTCTTTATACAGCAGATAGGTTTTGCGGAGCATTAAAGGAATGTGACGAAGGTGAGCTGCTTTGGGTGCCGAAAAGTAAGGTAAGTGAGTTAAATTTGTGGGAAGGAGATAAGATCTTTTTTCGGTTACTAGAGGAAAGAGAGGACTTTTTTACCATGAAGCTGGTATATGAAGGCAATGTGTTAAAAGAATGTCTTGTAGATGGCAGACCTTGGAGGTAATCATGTTAGACAAGGATATGCGTGAACCGCTGTTTGATTATCTGGAAGAATTTTATGGAAAAATCCGCATTTTTGAAGAGAGATAGAATTTTTGTGGCGGCCGGAGCTTTATCAGATACAAAAGTGGAACGATATGCCGGAATACAAACAAAAAAGCAAAGAGTTTGTACGGGATAAAATTGTGGAAAGGATTTCAGAAGGGGTATTAAAGCACCAGATTACAGATTTATTGTTTGAAAGGGACTATGAACTGCTGGTAGAGGAAATCCGGCAAGTAAAAAAACAAAATCTGGAAAAAAGAATCCATAATGGCACTGTAGGAAAACAGCGGAGAAGGAGAAGAGTATGATCATTGATTTTAACAATATGAAGGAGACCGTCATTAAAAATTTTTATGGCGGAGAATTGGAAGCAAGAGCGAAAATGTATACGGACGAGAATGGAAAGATTATGTATGGAACTTTGATTCCGGGAGCTTCTATCGGACTGCACACCCATGAAAACAACAGTGAAATCGTATATGTACTGCAGGGAAAAGGTAAAGTATTGTACGATGGTGTCTGGGAAGAAGTGAAGGAGGGGAGCTGTCACTATTGCCCGAAAGGACACACGCACAATTTTGTCAATGATGGCGATAAAGATTTAGTTATTTTTTCTGTGGTACCGGAGCAGTAACAACGTAACAGAAGAAATCCCTTTGCTTTCTATACAAATGATGAAAAATATGGTAAGATATAAGCCGAATCTTAATTAAAAGACCAATGATACAAAAGGAGATATTCTATAGAAAAGGGGAAGTATTCGATGGGATTATGGAATCAGTTATTTGGAAAAAAAGAAGTAAAACAGGAAAATGCTGCTAAGGAGCCGGCAGAAGAAATAAAAAAAGAAGAAAAGGCTCAGCAGACAGCGCCAGCGGAGCTGCCAGAAATCTGTACCTTTATGGTGGAACAGATTTTTACTGTCAAGGACAGAGGATGTATTGTAGCCGGAATCATTCGAAATGGACAGATTGGATTAAATGACACAGTCTATGTATTAGGACGAGGGAAAAGTGTACAAGAATCCAGAGTACTTGGGCTGGAGAACCCTCAGATGGGTCAGATGGAAAAAGCAGCTCAGGGAACACCGGTGGGAATTTTATTAGAAAACATCACCAATGAAAACATTCATGCAGGAGATATTATCTCAAATGTAAAACCTAATACAGAAGATATCAACGAACCGGTTATGAATCCTCGTATTCAGGGATTGATGCGTCAGGCTGCAGGAAATCCTTCGGAAGAAATCATGAATCTGTTATATGAAGAACTGGCAATGAATGCGAGATTGTTATCGGCAATGATGGTGACACATGAGCCGGTAAAAAAAGAAGATGGGACAGCAGTTTTTGAACAGGAAACAAAGATGCAGCTTCCGTTGCTTACATCACCGGACGGTTCTAAATATTATCCGGCATTTACCGACTGGCAGGAGCTTAACAAGTGGCACGAAATATTAGAACCAAAGACATTACTTTTAACATTGGAAGATTATGTGGCGTTGGTATTAAAAAATAAAGATACCAAAGGTATTGTAATCAATCCCTTTGGTGAAAACATGATGGTGGATCGTCCTCTGTTGGAGCACTTAAAACGGAAAAAAGATATGCTCGTGCAGGGAAAGAGTATACAGCCCATAGATAAAAATGAAGAAATTTCTTTGGCTGAAGCAGCAGAATTTCCGGCAGGGATGGTAGAGAAAATAACAGAAGAACTGAAGGAAGAAGCTTGTGTGGAAAGAGCATGGCTTCGTTTGATGAAACGCAAGGAGGAAATCAGTTATCTATTTGTGGCAGATATTGCACTACCGGGAAATCAGGAGGCAGTGTTTGAGCGTGTAGCGAATGCAGTAAGACCTTTCTTAAAAGGAATGTATATTAATATGACCACATGTCAACAGGAATTTGGAAAAAATGCAGTTGAGGGAGTAGCCCCATTTTATAAAAAATAAATGAGATTCATAGTTTTGAGGAAAATGGGAAACATAGTAAGGAGTATAGCATGGAAATTTGGGACGGATATTTCGAAGATGAAACATTGGCAGGAGTAGATTTGATTCGAGGTCAGACAATACCGGAAGGCTTAATGCACATTGTCAGTGAAATCATAGTGCGTCATGAAGACGGAGATTATCTTTTAATGCAGAGAGATTTAAAAAAAGAAACTTACCCTGGTTTATACGAGGCCAGCGCAGGCGGCAGCGTTTTAAAGGGAGAAACCCCTATAGAGGGTGCTTTTCGGGAATTGAAGGAAGAAACCGGAATTCAGGCAGATTCTCTGATACAGATTTACCGGAAGATAAATAATAAAAGAAATGCCATACATTATGGATACTTATGCCATGTGAATGGTGCGAAAGACAAGATACGCCTGCAGGAAGGGGAAACAGTCAGTTACCGCTGGCTTCCAAAAGAAGAATTTTTGAAATTTGCAGATAGTAAAGAATTTGTTCCCAGTTTAAGGGAACGGCTTTCGGAATATTTAGAATCCATTAAAAGGGAAAAACCCTAAAAAGGAAGGGGACAGGCATGGAAGTTTTGCATTTTTTGGAAAACTGTCTAAACAGTTTGGTGGAGGTTGCCATTTTAATTTTTGAATTTATTGGCGTCAGCATCATTATTGTATCGGGTATCCGTGGATTTTACAATTATGTTAGACGTTATCCGGAAACAAAGCTAATCCTTGCTAAGGGGCTTGCTATGGGACTGGAATTTAAAATGGGAAGTGAGATTTTGCGAACTGTTATGGTACAGGAGTGGTCAGAAATAGGTACTGTAGCAGGCATTATTGTATTGCGTGCGGCTTTGACCTTTTTGATTCATTGGGAAATTAAGCAGGAAGAAATAGGAAATAAAACATAGCACTGTACCATATCAGGGAATCGCGCATAAGATAATAAGAAAGCTTTTGCGGGTGGATGTCATGGAAAATGAATATTATCCCTTTTACAACACACCATTGCCATATATGTACGATGCTTTAGAGCCATTCATTGATGAAAAGACAATGCATCTTCATCATGACCGGCATTTGCAGACCTACATCGATAATTTAAATAAAATTATGCAGGAGAACCGATGGCTACAAAGGTATTCATTAGAAGAATTGCTGTATAATCTGGAAGCATTTCCTCACGAAATAAGTACGGCAATCCGGCAAAATGCAGGGGGTGTATACAATCACAGACTGTATTTTGAAACTATGAGTCCAGAAGGAAATATTGTTCCCCGGGGGCAAATTAAGCGGGGGATAGATAGTGCTTTTGGAAGCTATGAAAGTTTTAAAAAGATATTCAAGGAATCTGCCTTGAAAGTCTTTGGCTCTGGGTATGCGATGCTGGTAACGGATGGGGTCAGATATTATATTATTACTACACAAAACCAAAACACACCGCTGGAACTTGGTCTGTATCCTATCATAGGAATAGATGTGTGGGAGCATGCATATTATTTGAAACATTATAATGTGAGGGCTGCTTATGTGGATGATTGGTTCGGGGTGGTAGACTGGAAGAAAGCAGAGGAAAGGTGCTGTGCCACATATGATTAGGAGTATACTATGAGAATCGCATTATGTCAGAGAACCACATACACAGAAAATAAAGAGAAAAACATAAAAGAAACACAAGAAATGCTAGACCGTGCCATGCATGGCTGCAATGATGTGGACTTAGTAATGTTTCCGGAATGCAATTACGGGGAGGTTACCAGTAGCCGCATGGCAGCTTCCTATGCAGAACCAATGGACGGAGTTTATATTACACTTATGCAGGAACAGGCGGCAAAGTATAAAGTAAACCTGATTCCGGGAAGCTTTGCAGAGAAAGCGGAAAACGGCAGATGTTACAATACTCTTCCCTTTCTTAACAGACAAGGTAAGGTGTTAGGGAAATACCGGAAAATTCATCTGGCAGATTCTTCTGGGGCGCGGGAATCGGATTTACTTGAAGCGGGACATGAGCTAAAGCTGGTGGATACTGAATTTGGTAAAGTAGGCCTGATGGTCTGCTATGATATGCGTTTTCCGGAAATGGCAAGAAGCCTTGCACTGGCAGGTGCAGATTTCATATGTGCGGCTGCCTGCTGGCCGGCAGGGCTTGTATTGCCGCCTAGAGTTTCCCATTGGGATATTCTGACTAAGGCCACCGCATTGTATAACTTGACATATTTTGTTGTATGTAATGTTTATGGCGAAGTAAAGGGAAGTTTCCCCTTTGGGTGCTCAAGAGTGGTCAATCCATGGGGGGACGTGATAGCAGATTGCTCTTCCGGAACAAAAATTGTATATGCAGACATTGATTTTGAATATCAGAAGTGGGTAAGAGAAGAGGTTGCCACATTTCGGAACCGGCGTCCGGATGTGTATCAATTATAATCACTTTTGGAGGAAAGCTATGAAAATAAAATTTAAATGCCCCGAGATAGAAGACAAGGAGCTTATCAAAAGTTTTTTAAAACAAGAACACAGCAGAAATTGTGAGATGACATTTGCAAATATATTTTTGTGGTCTAGGACAATATATCCTCTGAAATTTGCAGTAATAGAGAATACCATATGTTTTTTGAGCGAAACAGAAGGGTATTCTGTCACCTTTCCTATCGGGACAGGAGATAAGAAAAAGGTGATTGAGCTGTTGAAAGAAGAATGGAAACAGGAAGGAAGAAAGCTGACACTGCGTTTGGTAACAGAAGAACAGTTCCGGCAATTACAGGAAATGTATGGTGAAAAGGTGGAAATTTCCTATAATAGAAATATAGCAGATTATGTATACGAAACGGAAAAATTGATCCGGCTGTCGGGGAAAAAATACCATGGGAAGAAAAATCATATTAATCGCTTTATTGCAAATCATCCAGAGTGGCAGTATGAACCTATTACAAAAGAAAATGTTTCCCAATGTATTGCAATGGCAGAGGAATGGGGAAGAAGAAATGGATGTGACGAAAATAAAGACAAGCAGCAGGAACTTTCCGTAGCTATTCAGGGCTTGACTATGTTGGAAGCACTGGACTTAAAGGGCGGACTGCTCAGGGCAGAGGGCGAAGTGATCGCCTTTACTTTTGGAGGAGCTGTTTGCGATGATACTTTCGTAGTGCATGTGGAAAAAGCATATGCAGAGATACAGGGAGCTTATCCGATGATAAACCGGGAATTTTTAAAGGCAGAAGCAGCAGGATATATGTATGTGAACAGAGAGGACGATACCGGAGCAGAGGGGTTAAGAAAAGCAAAGCTTTCCTATCATCCGGTGTTTCTTATTGAAAAGGGAATTGTAACACTGATGGATTAAGAGAGGGAAGTCAGAATGAAATTTAAAAAAGGGAGAATGAGCCATGCACAGATTATTGCCATTGGTTACATGCTGGTTATCGTCGCAGGAACTTTTGCATTGATGCTTCCGATATCCTCCAGACAAGGAGAGACTACTAAATTTTCAGAGGCATTGTTTACTGCTACTAGTGCCACTTGTGTAACAGGTCTGGTGGTAGTGGATACTGCCAGTCATTGGAGCCTTTTTGGGCAATGTATTATTTTAGTGATGATACAAATTGGCGGATTAGGTTTTATGACTATGGGCGTTATGTTTGCCATGCTTATGAAAAAACGATATTTCTTCCTTTACCGGATATGTAGACAATGTATGGCTTAATATTACTTTGATGCTCCTGATTACTCTTGGCAGTATTGGTTTTTTCGTTTGGAATGATATAAAGAAAAATAAAAGACATGTAAAAAAATATAATTTACATACCAAAATAACCATATCAACTACCTTGCTCATATTTGTTGTTAGTTCTGCCTTATTTTTTCTTTTTGAAAAAGACGGGCTTATGAAGGATATGGGAGCGAAAGAAACCATATTAGCTTCTTTGTTTAGTTCGGTAACACCGAGAACAGCAGGCTTTAATACCATAGATACCGGAGCACTCAGCAACAGCTCTCAGCTCTTGACTATGGTGTTGATGTTCATTGGTGGAAGTCCCGGCTCTACAGCAGGCGGTGTAAAGACGGTTACCATTACTGTGTTAGTGGTGTATGTCTGGTCAAATTTGAGAAGTGAAACAGGATGCAATATTTTTGGAAGAAGGCTGCCTGACGAAGCAATTAAGAAAGCATGTAATGTAGTTATTTTGAATTTATTATTGGCAGTGACTGCAATCATTGCCATTTCCTATATACAGCCGCTCGAGATAAATGAACTTATGTTCGAGGCGTTTTCCGCCATTGGAACTGCAGGAATGTCTATGGGAATTACCAGAGAACTTACAGCAGCATCCCGGCTGGTGATTATCATATTAATGTTTTGCGGAAGAATCGGAAGTATGTCTTTTGCTCTTTCCTTTACTGAGAGAAAGCAGGTGCCGCCAGTAAAATTACCAGAAGAAAATGTTTTGATAGGATGACAAAAGGAGGAACAGTATGAAATCAATTTTAATCATAGGTATGGGAAGATTTGGAAATCACCTTTGCAGAAAGATGGTGGAATTAAAAAATCAGGTTATGATTATTGACACGGATGAAGAAAAGCTTAAGGCGATGATGCCGGTAGTTACCAGTGCAAAAATCGGTGACTGTACCAATGTTGAGGTGCTGAAAAGTATAGGCGTGGGTAATTTTGATATTTGCTTTGTATGTATCGGGACAAATTTTCAAAGCAGTTTGGAAATTACCAGTTTGTTGAAGGAAAATGGTGCACGGTATGTGGTAAGTAAGGCCACCAGAGATATTCAGGCGAAATTCTTGTTGCGCAACGGTGCCGATGAAGTTATTTATCCTGACAGAGACATGGCAGAAAAAACCGCAATGCGTTACAATGCGGATCATATTTTTGATTATATTGAATTGGATGAGGAGTTCTCTGTTTATGAAATACCGGTTTTGCAAAAGTGGGTAGGAAAGTCCATTAGAGACGTGAATTTTCGTGTGAAATATAATGTAAGTATTTTGGGAACCAGAGATGAAAATGATAAGATGCAGTTGATGCCGGGACCAGATTATGTGTTTAAGGAAGAGGAACATTTGATGGTGATTGGCAGAAATGAGGATGTGAACAGAATTTTAAAACATATATAAAAAAGTGTAAGGCTCAGTTACCTGAGCCTTAAGAGGGGGGATTTTATAAAAGAAACTATTTGCTTGTCAAGGTGCTTATCTCTTGACAAGTATTAATATAAAGTAAAAATGTGGCTTAAGTATGATAGAAATGTGAAAAAAATGTGAAAATAAAGAGAAGGAGGAAAATAGTGTTACAGGGTGTTATTTTTGATATGGATGGTCTGATGTTAGATACGGAAAAGTTGCTGCTGCGTTTTTGGTGTGAAGCAGCAGCAGAGATGGGATATGCAATGGAAAAGAAGCATGTGCTGTCCATCCGCAGTCTTGCAGCAGAATATGCAGAAGCAAAATTGCAGGAATATTTCGGAGCAGATTTTAATTATCAGAAAGTTAGAGCCAGAAGAAAGGAATTGATGAATTCATACATAGAAGAACATGGAATTGAAACAAAGCAGGGGGTTCGTGAACTGCTTGTTTTTTTAAAGGATCATGGTTATAAGACGTCAGTGGCAACGGCAACTGATTTAGAGAGAACGCAGAAGTATCTAAAGAGTGTGGACTTGTTGCAATATTTTGATAAAATTGTTTGTGCATCCATGGTGGAGAGAGGAAAACCGGAACCCGACATATATATTAGAGCAGCAAAGGAATTAAAAATTTTACCGGAAAATTGTATTGCACTGGAGGATTCGCCAAATGGTATTCTCTCTGCTTACCGTGCAGGGTGTATGCCGGTGATGGTACCGGATTTGGATGAACCTTCAGAGGAAATAAAGAAACTGTTGTTCGGATTGGAAGAAAATTTATTACAAGTAATTGATTTGATAAAGGAAATGGAGGAAGAAGAAAAATGATAGCAAAAGAATTTCTGGATATGCTGGGACAAAAATCTGTAATTCGTGAAATTTTTGCTTATGGATCAGAACGTGCAAAAGAGATCGGTTATGAAAATGTATTTGATTACAGTCTTGGAAATCCATCGGTTCCCACACCGAAAGAATTTACCGACAAAATAGTGGAGCTGGTTACAGAGGAGGACCCAATGGTACTTCATGGCTACAGCCCAAGTTTGGGGATTGAATCCGTGCGTGAAGCTGTTGCACAGTCCCTAAATAAAAGATTTGACATGAATTATAGCATAAAGCATATTTTTATGACCAGTGCAGCAGCCAGTGCTATAGCTCATGCCCTGCGCTGTGTTACCGTTCCGGGAGATCAGGTGATTACTTTTGCTCCATATTTCAGTGAATATGTTCCATATGTAACTAAGACAGGAGCTGAATTGAAGGTAGTGCCTGCAGATACTAAAAGCTTTCAGATTAATTTTGACGCATTTGACCAAATGATGAACGAAAAGGTGATGGCAATATTGATCAATACACCCAACAATCCATCGGGCAGCGTGTATTCCAAAGACACGTTAAAAAGACTTTCCGCATACCTGACTCAGAAAGAGCAGCAGTACTCCCATCCGATTTATATTATTTCAGACGAGCCGTACAGAGAAATTGTATTCAATGGGAAAAGAGCTCCGTATGTAGCAAAATACTATAAGAATACTATAACCTGTTATTCCTTCAGCAAATCTGTTTCTCTGCCGGGAGAAAGAATTGGATATGTAGCAGTATGTCCAGAATGTGAGGGGGCAGATGTACTGGCAGATATGTGTGGACAAATTTCCAGAGGAATCGGACATAATTGCCCATCTTCCCTGATTCAATTAGCTTTGCCATCTATTTTAGATAAAACCTCGGATTTATCGGTTTACGAAACGAACAAGAATATTTTGTATAAAGCATTAAGCCAAATGGGATTTGAATGTGTAGAACCGGGGGGAACCTTCTACATGTTTCCAAAGTCATTAGAACCGGATGCAAAAGCCTTCTGTCAAAAGGCATTAAAATATGACTTGTTGCTGGTACCGGGAGATGGGTTTGAATGTAAAGGACATTTCCGAATGGCATATTGTATTCCAACAGAAAAAGTACAGCGCTCTCTAGAGGCTTTTGAAAAATTGGTCAAAGAGTATAAATAAATTGAATAAAGGAAAGGATGGAAGCGCTGATGCAGAAAATTTGTGAGGAATTGGCAAAAGCTGGGGTAGACATGGAAGTTGTTATGAAACGTTTTATGAAAAATGAGGCTTCGTACATAAAATTTCTTTTGCGTTTTAAAGAAGATGAAAGCTTTCAGAATATGCAGAATTATTATACTCAGGGCAATTTAGAAGAAGCATTTAAGGCAGCCCATACTTTAAAAGGACTTACGGCAAACCTTGGTCTGGACGCCGTTATGGGGTCGCTGATTCCTATTACAGAAAAATTAAGAGCAGGTTCTCATGAGGGGTTAAAAGAACTTATGGAACAGGCAGAGAAAGAATATGTTGCTGTCATCAAAATTTTGGAAAGCTGATATATTTCATAAACAATAAGAAGAGAGTTTAGGAAGCTTTCTATTGTCATGAACAAAAAAGCAGAAACTTAGGAAAAATTTCTTGCGTAATTGCTGAAGTGAGTATATAATAACGAAAGATAGAAAGAATAAGTATAGATACAGCGATGAAAGCTACAGTTTGAGAAATCTTTCAGAGAGTCTGCGGCAAGTTCAGTATGGCAATTTGGATAGCAACAAGGAATTTTTCGTCCCATGTAACGGTAGAAGTGTATCTATCGGTGCATGGGATTTTTATATATACAAGGAGGAAAACATGTTAGATTTAAAATTTGTAAGAGAAAACCCGGATATTGTAAAACAGAACATTAAGAACAAATTTCAGGACTATAAGTTACCTATGGTGGATGAGGTAATTGAATTAGATGCTAAGAGCCGTAAAGCTCAGCGGGAGGCAGATGCTTTAAGAGCAAACCGTAAAACCATTTCCAAGCAGATTGGTGCCTTGATGGCACAGGGCAAAAAGGAAGAGGCAGAAGGCTTAAAGGAACAGGTAAATAAAGATGCTGCCCGTTTAGAAGAATTAGAAGCCATGGAAAGAGATCTGGCAGAAAAAGTAAAGAAGATTATGATGGTGCTTCCGAATATTATTGATCCCAGTGTTCCCATCGGTAAGGACGACAGCGAAAATGTAGAAATCGAAAAATTTGGAGAACCGGTAGTTCCTGAATTTGAAGTTCCATACCATGCAGATATTATGGAAAGATTTAACGGGCTTGACTTAGACAGTGCCAGAAAGGTAGCCGGAAACGGATTTTATTATCTGATGGGGGATATTGCAAGACTGCATTCTGCTATTATCTCCTACGCAAGAGATTTTATGATCAATAAAGGATTTACTTACTGTGTACCTCCGTTCATGATTCGAAGCGATGTGGTAACGGGGGTTATGAGCTTTGATGAAATGGATGCCATGATGTACAAGATTGAAGGGGAAGATCTGTATTTAATCGGAACCAGTGAACATTCCATGATCGGTAAGTTTATCGATACCATTGTGAAGGAAGAAAATCTTCCCTATACATTAACCAGCTATTCACCGTGCTTCCGTAAAGAAAAGGGAGCCCATGGCATTGAAGAACGTGGAGTATACAGAATTCATCAGTTTGAAAAGCAGGAAATGATCGTAGTATGCAAGCCGGAAGAAAGCAAAATGTGGTTTGATAAATTATGGCAGAACACAGTGGAATTATTCCGCTCCTTAGATATTCCGGTAAGGACTTTAGAGTGCTGTTCCGGAGATTTGGCTGACTTAAAAGTAAAATCCATTGATGTGGAAGCATGGTCACCAAGGCAGAAAAAATACTTTGAAGTGGGAAGCTGCTCTAATTTGGGAGATGCACAGGCAAGAAGATTAAAGATTCGTGTGGTAGGTGAAAATGGCAAATATTTTGCTCACACCTTAAACAATACAGTGGTAGCACCGCCTCGTATGTTGATTGCTTTTCTTGAAAATAATTTAAGAGAAGACGGAAGTGTTGCAATTCCAAAGGCATTACAGCCGTATATGGGCGGAATGACAGAAATAAAATAAAGGACAGGAAGGAGAAAAACAATGGAAAAAAAGCCATTCGTAACCTTAGAACAGGTAAAAGAGATTACAAAGACATATCCTACTCCTTTTCATTTATATGATGAAAAAGGAATTCGAGAAAATGCAAGAAAATTAAAAAAGGCATTTGCATGGAACAAGGGATTTAAAGAATATTTTGCGGTGAAGGCAACACCAAACCCATATATCATGAATATATTAAAAGAAGAAGGGGTTGGGGCAGACTGTTCCTCTCTGCCTGAACTGTATTTAAGCCACAAGGTGGGCTTAAAGGGAGATGAAATTATGTTTTCCTCTAATGTAACTCCAAGAGAGGATTTTGAATATGCGGCTAAAATCGGAGCCATCATTAACTTTGATGACCTGACACATGTAGATTTTTTTGGAGAAATTGCTGATTTTCCAGAAACTATGTGCTGCCGCTATAATCCGGGCGGAGATTTTGTATTACAGAATCAGATTATGGACACTCCTCAGGATGCCAAGTATGGTATGACGAAGGAGCAGCTCAAGGAAGCATATAAGAAAATGAAAGCGAAAGGTGTAAAACATTTTGGTATTCATGCATTTCTTGCCAGCAACACAGTAACAAATGAATATTATCCTAAGCTTGCAAAGATTTTATTTGAACTTGCCAAAGAATTACATGAAGAATTAGATGTGCATATTGCTTTTGTGAATCTTTCCGGAGGTGTTGGTATCCCTTACAGACCGGAGCAGGAACCGAACGATATCATTGCCATTGGTGAAGGAGTAAGAAAAGCATATGAAGAGGTGCTTGTACCGGCAGGCATGGATGATGTGGCAATTTTTACAGAATTGGGAAGATTTATGCTGGGGCCATACGGTTGTCTTGTGGCAAAGGTACTTCATGAAAAACATATTTATAAGGAATATATTGGATTGGATGCCTGTGCTGCCAACCTTATGCGTCCGGCAATGTATGGTGCTTATCATCATATTACCGTGCTTGGAAAAGAAAATGAGCCATGTGACCACATATATGATGTGACCGGCGGACTCTGCGAAAATAATGATAAATTCGCTATTGACAGAGCGTTGCCAAAGATTGAGATCGGAGATTATCTGGTACTTCACGATACAGGAGCTCATGGATTTGCTATGGGATACAACTATAATGCAAAGCTTCGATCAGCAGAGCTTTTATTAAAGGAGAACGGAGAGGTACAGCAGATTCGTCGTGCTGAAACTATGGAGGATTATTTTGCAACCTTGGACTTAGACAAGTTTCCGTTAAGTTAAATGAGAAGTTATTAAAAAGTTTAAAGAACCTGCCGGATTCTCGGTACCTTTTTCCAGCAGGGAAATCAATCCTGCAATGGTTTCTTCAATTTGGTTTGGAGTAGATGGGAGAATTGTATTATCAAACTTTACTGCAAGTACGATTAATACAATTTCTGCCAGCGCTGCGGGATGGTCAAAGTGAATTTCTCCCTGTTCAATTCCCTGGGTTATGATTGCAGTTAATTCAGGTTTTAATTCAGAAATTAAATGATTTAAATATCGCTGATGTAAGAAAGATTCTTCCTGAGCATTGCTTAGGGCAGAATCTTTCTTTTTGGTGAGAAATTCTAAAGAAGAATTTCTGCATGCCTGAAAAATCATTGCCATACGTGTAAAGGGGGAAATGTTAGTCTGTGTTGCTAAAGTTTTGGCAGTTTCGATGGGCTTTTTATAACTCCGTTCGATTAATGCTTCTAAAATAGCATTTTTAGACGGAAAATAATAATAAATACTTCCCTTGCCAATACCGGCAGTCTGCGCAATTTCGCTGACCGAAATTGTCTCTATATTCTTAGTTTCTAATAATTTCAAAAGTGCATCCAAAATTTCGTTGTATTTGATAGAATTTTGCATGATTACCGCCTCTCAAGAATTTTCCTGTCTTATTATTTGTGTGTACATTATATCATAGTAAAAACAGCATAGGCAATTAGAAAGTTTTATAAATAGGTCAGGGTTTCTAGGAAAATTTAGGAAAACATCATATTGACCGCAGGTCGAATTGGTGTTAAGGTAAATGAGAAGAGTAATCGACCAACGGTCGATTCATGATTATCATTATATAAATGGAGGGAATAGTATGACATATGCTGAAATTTTTTCAGAAATAAAAGGGCAGTTTATGGAGGCTGATATCAGTGATGTTACAGAACATCTGGCATTTCAGTTTAATATTATCGGGGAGGGTTCCGGTATTTTTTATGTAGAAGCGAAGGAAGGAAAACTGTATGTGGAGCCCTATGAGTATTTTGACAGAGATGCCATGTTTACATGCAAAGCAGAAACTTTAATGAAAATTGCAGCGGGAGAATTGGATCCAGTACTGGCAGTTACTTTGCAGAAGTTGAAGGTGGAAGGAAATATTGACAAAGCTCTAAAGCTAAAAGAACTGATTGACAAAAAAGGTAAAAGGAAAAAGGGAGAGAAGTAGCGTATGAGTAAATTAGTTGGCGGGATAGTGGCACTGGCAGGAGCTATTGTAGTGGCAGAAGCCGGCATTTCAGCCTATTTTTATCGCAGAACCATGAAAAGGAATAAAGCAAAAGTGGAACGAACCATGAAAATGGCAGGTACTGACTGGGACCAGTATATGCCATTAATTCAAGAGAGGAAAGCATATTTGTTGTCTAAACCCCACGAAGATGTTTTTGTTTATTCCCATGATGGTCTGAAGCTGCACGGCACTTACTTTCCGAATGGTGAAAGTAAGAAGTTAGTAATCTGTTTCCATGGTTATACCAGTGAAGGAATGAAAGATTATAACGGGTTGTCAGATTATTATTTAAAGCGTGGGTTTGGCATGCTGATGATCGATGAAAGAACCCACGGACAAAGCGAAGGAGATTACATAGGGTTTGGCTGTTTAGACAGAATGGACGCACTGCGATGGATGGAATGGGCAATTCGTAAATGTGGAGAAGACGTACAGATTATTCTTCACGGAATCTCTATGGGAGGAGCTACCGTGTTGATGGCCAGTGGTTTAAAACTGCCCAAGCAAGTAAAGGGGATCATTTCCGACTGTGGTTTCACCTCCCCGAAACATGTGTTTACCCATGTGCTTCATTCCATGTACCACATACCGGCATTTCCGATCATACAGATAGCAGATTGTGTAAATAAAAGCAGAGCCGGCTACGGATTGGACGAATGTAATGCAGCCAGAGAAGTAAGAAAAGCAGAAGTGCCGATTTTAATGATTCATGGGGATGCCGACACCTTTGTACCAAGCAGTATGTGTCAGGAGATTTATGAAAACTGTGCCTCAGATAAGAGAATGCTGATCATAAAAGGCGCAGCCCATGCGGAGAGCTATTATAAAGATATGCCTGCTTATGAGAAGGCAATGGATGACTTGATGGAAAGGGTTATAGAAAAATGATGAGAACAAGAAAAGGATACAAGGTATATCCACTTACCAATGCGCAGAAATTTCATTTATACTATTTGGCATTCTGCCCAAACAAGGCGGTAGTGAATATTGGAACCAGCCTTACCATTGAAACAGAAATAGACTGGAATGTTTTAAAACAGTCTATTTACAAGGCATACGAACGCTGTGAATCCATGCGGCTTCGTTTTGCTCAGGATAAACAAGGAAATTACTACCAGTATGTAGCAGACAAAGAAGAAAGAGATATTGAATTTGTGAATTTTTCAGGATGTTCCATGGAGGAAGCGGAAGCGCAGATGCGAAAATGGACTCAGGTACCATTTGAAGGTCAGGATTCACCTATGAATAGAATTGTAATGATCAAAACTCCCGATGGTTATAATGGGATTTATCTCTTGGTGAACCATTTGACTATGGATGCCCAGTCCATCATCTGTTTTATGAAGGATATCATTGAAATTTACTGTAATGCAAAATATGAAGGAGTTCCATACCCAAAGGAAATGGCTTCTTACATAAAGCAGCTGGAAAAAGATTTGGCTTACGAAGCTGGCTGTAAGGCGAAAGACAGAGATGAAGCGTTCTTCCATCAGTTGATTGAAAGCTCAGAGCCGATTTACAATGGAATCGACGGAACAAAGAAGTTAGAGGAGGCAAGAAAAAGAAGTGGAAATCCTAAAGCAAGAGCTGCTATGAATGTTTCTGATTCTGTAGAATCTGCGCTGGATATTTTTCATTTAGAAGAAGAACCTACCAGACGGCTCATGGATTTTTGCCAGGAATATCATGTTTCCTTGGTGTGTCTTTTACTAATGGGGCTGCGCACCTATTTTCAGAAGATGAATGGAAATGATGATGTATCTATTAATACAGCCATTGCAAGAAGAGCAACTTTACAGGAAAAGAAAAGCGGCGGCACAAGAATCCATTCATTTCCGTTTCGCACTATCATACCAGAAGATAAGACGTTCTTAGAAGGAATCTATGAAATTCGTGATAAACAAAATGAATTATTCCGCTATGCCAATTACAATCCGGTTTCCTATTTTGCATATCGAAGCCAGATTTACAATACAGAAAAAGGATGTACCTATGAACCAATGTCTTTAACCTATCAGCCAATGACATTGCAGGAAAAGGGGTTGGACCAGCTTGGCAGTATTCGTTATAAAACAAAATGGTATCCAAATGGTGCGACTACTCAGGCAATGTATTTAACCGTAATGCATCGGCCGGAAGATAACGGTCTGGATTTTAATTTTGAACACCAAGTAAAGGCAGTTTCCAGACAGCAGCTGGAATATTTGTATTATTATCTCTGCAGGATCATGTTTAAGGGTATAGAAAATCCCGGACTGTTAATTGGAGATATTATGAAACTTGTATAGAAATGAGGGAAAGCAGATGTTTGAAAAATTAGTAGAAATAATTTGTAACTATGTGGAAGTAGAGCCTGAACATGTTTTATGGGAATCAAGATTTATGGAGGATTTGGGATTTTCCTCTTTTGATTTTATGAGCATGCTTGGAGAACTGGAAGAAGAATTGGAAGTGGAGATTGACCAGCATCAGGTCGCCGATATACGAACGGTAGGAGAAGCAGTGGAATATTTAGAAAAGCTGTCTGCGTAAGTGGGAAAGGGAGAATGATATGGTTTACAGTACAATTCGTGATATTTTAGTGACAGCAGAAGAAAAATTCGGTGCAGAAGATGCGATTCGGTATAAAAAAAATAAAAATGAAATAGAGGCGAAAACCTATACGCAGCTTAAAAAAGACAGTGAAAGCTTCTCCTGTGTATTGCAGGCTTTGGAACAGCAGGGAAATCATATTGCCCTTATAGGACCTACCAGTTATCCGTGGATTGTAGCTTATTTTGGTATTGTTAACAGTGCAAGCGTAGCGGTTCCATTAGATGTATCCTTGCCGGCAGGAGAATTGTGTGAGTTGCTGGAACGTGCAGATGTAACGGTGCTTGTAGTGGACGAAAGCAGGAAAGATGTGATAGAAACTGCAAAAAAATATTGTCCAAAACTAAAGTATCTTATCTCCATGCAGAAACAGGAAAGCAGTGAGGAAAGTCTTTCCTTTTGGCAGCTTGTAAAGGAATATGGAGGAAGTTTTGCATACCAGCCTGAGCCGGATAAGCTTTGCACCATCATGTTTACCTCCGGCACCACAGGAAAAAGCAAAGGTGTTATGCTTTCCCAGCGTAATCTAGCAGAAAACGCCACCTGTCTGGACATGAAGATACCGGAAAGGACAGTATTGTTATCTGTGCTCCCAGTGCATCATGCCTATTGTCTTAGCATGGATATTTTAAAGGCATTATCCCTGGGAAGTATTATCTGTATTAATGATTCACTTATGCGTGTGGCAAAGAATATTAAGCTATTCCGCCCCAATATGATGCTGATGGTGCCTCTGATGATTGAAACGCTTGCAAAAAAACTGGAGGATTCAGCAAAGGTGCCGGCAATTGTTGTGAAAATGAAGGTGTTTGGAAAGCAGTTTCATACTATCTGCAGCGGAGGAGCCTATCTGAATCCTGCCTATATAGATTTGTTTGAAAAATACGGAATCACCATTCAGCAAGGCTATGGAATGACGGAATGTTCACCGGTAATCAGCACCAACCTAAGCTGGAACATTAAGAAAGAATCCGTAGGTCAGTTACTTCCTAACTGTGAGGCAAAAGTAGTAGACAATGAAATTTGGGTTCGGGGCAGCAGTGTTATGATGGGATATTATAATATGCCGGATAAAACAGAAGAAACCTTAAAAGATGGCTGGCTTCTTACCGGGGACCTGGGATATGTGGATGAGGAAAGATTTGTGCTCTTAACAGGCAGAAAGAAAAATCTAATTATTACAAAAAATGGAGAAAATGTTTCACCGGAAGAACTGGAAAATAAAATCGGCAGTCATCGTTTGGTACAGGAAATTCTGGTTCGCGAAAAAGAGGGTGTGATCGAAGCTGAAATTTTTCCTGACATAGAATATGCTGAAAAAAAGAAGATTACGGATATTACGTCAGCATTACAGCAGCTCATTGATGAATATAATCAAAGTGCACCATCCTATAAAAAAATCTATAGTATGAAGGTCCGGGAAACAGAATTTGAAAAAACTCCTTCGAAAAAAATAAAAAGATATTAGCTGAATGTGCTGAACTGTCATATTTCTGCATTGTATATCAATTTGACGAAAAATTGAGAAAATTAAGATTATTTTGAAAAAAGATGGAAAAATTGGTGATAATATGTTAAACTATATAAGTAACATACAAATGTGCAAGGTATAAAATACATTTAAAGTTTGGGGGTAGAAAACATGGAAAATACAGTAACAGAATCATTTGTAAAGACCGAGCGAAAGTATAAGGATTTGGGGAACAGGAACGCAAAAACCAATCAGTTGGCGATTATCAGTATTACCTTATTGGAAGTGCTGGTAGTATTTGGATTGGTGGTTCAAACATTCTTTACGGTAACCGATTATGGTAAACTGGGATTGATTCCCATAGTAATTTTAATCGTTAGTATGGTTTGTAACTGGATTGTGTATAAAAAAGACAAAGCCAGCGAGAAACTAAAGTATGTGATGATGGTAGGATTCTTAATTGGCTGGGCATACCTGATGGTAACAGGGACTAATATTTTAATAGCTTCCTATATTTTCCCGGCACTGATAGCGTCTATCTTATATCGTGATGTTAAGTACGAAAAAATTGTCTTTGGCATCGTACTGGCAATTATTATTCTGCGTACCGTCATCTGGGGCGTTACCGGGGTGCTGATGGGTTCAGCAGGAATGCCTCTAATCAGTACAGTAGTAAGTTATGTAGTAATTATTGTTATTCATATTACAGCGATTCTCTATATTCGCTTTACACACGATATGCTTCATTCTGTGGAAGATGAAAAGGAAATGCAGAATATTATGATTCAGGATATTTTGAGGATTTCTAAAGGTGTCACGGATGGAGTAGAGCATGCGGATCATTTGATGGAAGACTTGAAAGATTCTTCCGGTATTGTACATAGTTCTATTCAGGAAATTTCAAAGAGTACACAGGTAACAGCGGAAAGTGTGCAGGAACAGTCCAGAATGACTTCGGTAATCAATGATGCTATAAGCGAAACCGCAGAAAATGCAAAAGCTATGGTGGAAACCGCAGAGAATTCAACAAAAGTTGTGGAGGAAAATCTAAATGCGATTAATCAAATACGTGAAAACGCTGAAATGATTGGAGAAACTAACTCTCATGTAGCAGGCTCCATGGAAGAACTGCAGAAAAAAGCTCAGGAAGTACAGCAGATTACGGAAGTTATTTTTTCTATTTCCAGCCAGACCAATTTGCTGGCATTAAATGCTTCCATTGAAAGCGCAAGGGCTGGGGAAGCAGGAAAAGGATTTGCAGTGGTAGCCGAAGAAATAAGAAAATTGTCGGAAGAAACCAGATTATCCACAGAAAAAATAGCGGGAATTGTTCAGGAATTAAATATGAATGCTCAAAATGCTACAGAAGTGGTACAATCTTCTATTACTGCAATGAATCAGCAGAATCAGATGGTGGAAAATGCTGCAGATGGTTTTGCTGCTGTCCGCAGTAACATGGAAACGTTGACAAACCGTGTAGAAGATATGAATGAAAAAATCAAAAATTTGCTTGAATCAAATGATACTATTATTGAAAACATCAGCCAATTGTCTGCAATCAGCGAAGAAGTTTCTGCCAGCGCCAAGGAAGTGGAAGAACGCAGTCAGGATACTCAGTTGCAGGCACAGGAGGCAAAAGAGTTATTAAATCAGGTACAGGAACTGGTGAAAGACTTTTCTAAATATCATGAAGAAGTTAGTGATTAGATCTTTTAAAAATATTGGTGAGGGTGTTTTGCATCATGGTACTAAGGGGTTAAACAGGGGAGATGGCTTATGTCATCTCCTCTGCTTTTGCATACACGCTGATTGTATAGAAAAAAAACCGCAGAGCCTATTGTATGTAGTGGGATTTTAGGGTATACTCATAGACATGACACAACATATGGAATGATAGAGACAGAATTTAACAATATATAGAATAAAGGAAAGGGTGAACGAGTGTGTTTGTTGTTAAGAAAGATGGGACAAAAGAAGAGTTTGATGTACAGAAGATTATCAGAGCTGTAAATAAATCAGCCTCCAGAATAATGTATGAATTTTCTGAAGAAGAGGTACAGTTTATTTGTGAATTTGCGTTAGAGCGCGCCGGAAAACTGGGGAAAGAGGAAATTACCATCAGCGAAATGCATAACATTGTAGAGGGTGCCTTGGAAAAGGTAAATCCCGGCGTTGCCAAAAGCTATCGTGATTATAGAAATTATAAGCATGATTTTATTCATATGATGGACGACGTTTATACCAAGAGCCAGTCCATCCGCTATATAGGAGATAAAAGCAATGCAAATACAGACAGTGCATTGGTGGCCACCAAAAGAAGCCTTATTTTTAATGAACTAAACAAGGAATTGTATCGTAAATTCTTTATGAATCGAAATGAATTGCAGGCTTGCAAAGATGGTTACATTTATATACATGACCAGTCAGCCAGATTGGACACTATGAATTGTTGTCTGTTTGATGTGGCATCCGTTCTTAAAGGTGGCTTTGAAATGGGAAATGTATGGTACAATGAGCCTAAATCCTTAGATACTGCCTTTGATGTTATGGGAGATATTATTTTAAGTACTGCCGCACAGCAGTACGGCGGTTTTACTGTGCCGGAGGCAGATAAGATTTTAGCGCCATACGCAGAAAAAAGCTATGAAAAATATAAAAAAGAATTTTTGGAATACGGAGAAGAAGGCTGGCAGGGATATGCCCAGAAAGCAGAAGAATATGCTTACAATAAAGTGAAACGTGATTTTGAACAGGGCTGGCAGGGAATTGAGTACAAATTAAATACTGTTGGTTCTTCTAGAGGAGATTATCCATTTGTTACCGTTACCATAGGTCTGGGAACGAAAAAGTTTGAAAAGCTGGCTTCCATATCGTTATTAAAAGTACATAAGGAAGGACAAGGGAAACCGGGCAACAAGAAACCCGTATTATTTCCTAAGATCGTGTTCTTGTATGATGAAAATATCCACGGTGTAGGAGGTATCGCAGAAGATGTATTTGAAGCAGGGGTAGAGTGTTCTGCTAAAACCATGTATCCTGACTGGCTTTCTTTAAGCGGCGAAGGTTATATTGCCAGGATGTATAAGAAATATGGAAAAGTCATCAGCCCCATGGGATGTCGTGCATTCTTAAGCCCATGGTATGAGAGAGGGGGTATGCATCCAGCAGATGATGATGACAAGCCGGTATTTACAGGGCGTTTTAATATTGGAGCAGTCAGCCTTCATCTTCCTATGATTTTGGCAAAATCACGCTCTGAAAGCAGGGACTTTTACGAAGTATTAGATTACTATCTAGAGATGATCAGGGGTCTTCATATTCGTACTTATGATTATCTTGGAGAGATGAAAGCCTCTACCAATCCGCTGGGATACTGCGAAGGTGGATTCTATGGCGGGCATTTGCAGCCGGGAGAAAAAATTAAGAAGATATTAAAGCCAATGACAGCTTCCTTTGGAATTACTGCTTTAAATGAACTGCAGGAATTGTACAATGGAAAATCCATTGCAGAAGATGGTGCATTTGCTTTGGAAGTTTTAGAATATATTAACAGAAAAGTGGAACAATTTAAGGAAGAAGATGGTAATCTGTATGCGATTTACGGTACACCGGCAGAAAGCCTTTGCGGTTTGCAGGTAGAACAGTTTCGTAAAAAATTCGGTATAGTGGAAAATGTATCTGACAGACCTTATGTAAGCAACAGTTTTCATTGCCATGTGACAGAGGACTTGACACCAATTCAGAAACAGGATTTAGAAGGAAGATTTTGGGAATTATGTAACGGTGGAAAAATTCAATATGTAAGATACCCCATTTCTTATAATACAGAAGCTATCCGCAGTTTGATTCGCAGGGCAATGGCATTGGGATATTACGAAGGGGTGAATTTATCACTGGCATATTGTGATGATTGTGGTTATCAGGAATTGGAAATGGATGTATGTCCAAAATGTGGTTCTAAGAATCTGACAAAAATCGACCGGATGAATGGATATCTATCCTACAGTCGTGTGCATGGAGATACCAGATTAAATGATGCTAAAATGGCAGAAATTGCAGAGCGAAAATCTATGTAAATAAAATAAGGAAGGCAGTTATGAAATATGTGGCTAAGTTTTTTAAGGTGATGCTCCGGACAGTGCTAAAACCACTGTCCTTTGCACCTGCCCTGTGCATGATGTACATTATTTTTCAGTTTTCATCAGCAACGGGGGTGGAATCCTCCGGAACCAGCGGAGGTGTATCCCTGAAAATTGTAGAAGTTGCAGATGAGACGCTGGATTTGGGTATATCCTATGATAAGAAACTATATTATGCCCAAAAAATAGAATATCCGGTAAGAAAGCTGGCTCATTTTAGTGAATATGCACTGTTAGCAGTAACTGTGACACTTCCCCTCTATGTCTATGGCATGCGGGGAATACCTTTGCTGTTGGTGGCAGGAACTGTCTGCGTAGGATTTGCCTGTACAGATGAGTATCATCAATCTTTTGTATCAGGACGGAGCCCTTCTAGAAAGGATGTGTTCATTGACAGTGCAGGTGCTTTTTGCGGTATTATTTTTACAAGGATAGTTGGGTTTATTGGAAGAAAAACGATTTTCCGGCCATTAAGTAATGAAAAAAAGAAACATAGGGAAAAAGACGATTAACAGGGGTGAGGATATGGAAAACAATAAGGAAAATATAAAGAGAATTAGAAATTTAATTGCCTTTGCAATTCTTTTGTACTTGGGAGTACAGCATATTGATGCCATATTTCGTGTGGTCTGCAATTTTCTGGGATTGATTTCACCGTTTGTATTGGGAGCAGGCATAGCGTTTGTGCTTAATGTGCCAATGAGTGCAATTGAGAAAAAAGTAGAAAAAATATTTGGAAAGCGAAAGTATAATAGACCGTTGGCATTGGTCAGCACCATTGTCTGTGTGATTCTTGTTATTGCACTGGTACTGTTTGTGGTGATACCGGAACTTGGCACTACGATTTTAAGCTTGAAAGATTTGTTTCCAGCTTTTTTGATACGCGTGCAGGAAACAGCGGAAAAGGTATTTGCAGAAAATCCAAGAATAGTACAGGAGATTGCTTCCATAAAAATAAACTGGGAACAAGTTGTCAATGATGTGGCTTCATTCCTGAAAAATGGTGCGGGAAGTTTTTTAAATTCTACTGTCAGCGTGGCGGTATCTGTGGTTAGTGCCATTGCTAATTTTTTTATTGGTTTTGTGTTTTCCTGTTACATTTTATTGCAGAAGGAAAAACTCTCTGTCCAAGTAAAGAAAACTATGTATGCTTTTATTCCTGCCCAAAAGGCGGACCGGATCATAGAAATCTGTATGTTGAGCAGTAAGACTTTTTCTAATTTCCTGACAGGACAGTGTATGGAAGCGTTAATCTTAGGAGGTATGTTTTTAATCACCATGTTGGTTTTGAGATTCCCATATGCTTGGCTGGTAGGCATACTTGTGGCATTTACGGCATTGATTCCAATATTTGGTGCTTTCATTGGCTGTGCCATTGGCGTGTTTTTAATATTGATGGTTAGTCCTGTGCAGGCATTGGGATTTCTTGTTTTATTTCTGGTATTACAGCAGATTGAAGGAAATCTTATTTATCCTCATGTGGTGGGAAATTCTGTGGGATTGCCCTCTATCTGGGTATTAGTAGCAGTAACCCTAGGGGCCAGTACCATGGGTGTTCTTGGCATGATAATTTTCATTCCAATTACCTCCGTGCTTTATACACTATTCCGGGAAGAAGTATATCGGAGAATCAGAGGACGCAAGGAACTTAAGGACAAGTTTTAGAAAGACTAAGAGGTGGAAACATGCTGAAAAAATTGATGGCTGTGATGTTGATTGCGGGAATAATTGTTACCACGTTAGAAGTGTGTGCAAGCTCAACCTCTAAAAAAATTGAAGAAACCCAGGGCCAGATAGAGGAAACGAAGGGTGAATTGGAAAAAACCAACAGTGATATTGAACAATTAGAAGGCTCTAAGGAAGAATTGGAAGAAGCAAAAAAGAAGTTTGAATCAGAATTAAATGAGATTATTTCTGATATAGAAAAGCTCAATCAGGAAATAGAGCAAAAACAGTTAGAAATTGAGGAAACGCAAGAAGCACTGGAAGCGGCAAAAGAAAAGGAAGAGGAGCAGTATGAGTCCATGAAAGTGCGTATTAAATATATGTATGAATATGGAGATGAAAACTATATGGCAATGCTGCTGGCGGCAGAGGATATCAGCGATATGCTGAATCGGGCAGAATATATTTCCAAGATTACCAAATATGACCGTCAGATGTTAGATGAATTTGTGGCGACTAGGGAGGAAATAGAAAGGCAGGAAATTCTTTTAAAGACTCAGAAGGAGGAATTAGAGCGTGCTAAGGCAGAGTCGCAGGAACAGCAGGAGGCTATGGCAGAAAAGGTGGCTCAGGTGAAAACCAACATTTCTGAGTATGAATCCCAGATATCCCAAGCAGAGCAGAGAGCACTGGAATTTGAAGAACAATTAAGACAGCAGGAAGAATCTCTGGAAAGTCTGGAACGAAAGAAGCAGCAGGAGGAAGAAGCTGCAAGAAGGGCAGCGGAAAACAATATTACAGATAATACTTCCGGTATTCCATTAGGTTCCCCGCCCGCCACGGTAACATCGGCAAGCAATGTGCAGCTGCTGGCTGCTATTATTGAATGCGAAGCAGGTGGTGAAAGCTATGAAGGAAAGATAGCGGTAGGAAATGTAGTCATGAATAGGGTGGCAAGCAACCGTTATCCAAATACCATAGCGGATGTACTGTACCAGCGTTCGCAGTTCACACCAGTAACCAGCGGACGATTTGTGCTGGTACTTTCCCGAGGTGCCAACTCTGCCTGTACGCAGGCAGCACAGGATGTTTTGGCAGGCAAGGTGGTTGTGGGAAGTGACATTTACCATTTCTGCCGGGTGAATGGGTATACAACTGGGATTACAATCGGAAATCATGTGTTCTATTAATAGAAAAAGTAAATGAGGGGGAAGGATACTGTGAAAATCTTAGTTATTGGCGGCAGTTATTTCTACGGCAGAGTATTTGTTATGCTGGCTGCAAAAGAACATGAAATCACTGTGGTAAACCGCGGCACTTATTCTGTGGATGGACTGGGGGCAAAGCAGCTTACTGGAGATAGACGGGATGAAACATTTTGGCAGAAGTTAGAAGAAGATTATCAAGTGATCGTGGATTTTTGTGGATATGAATCTGGGGATGTGGCGAAGGTACTTGGAAATTATTCTGGACAAGTAAAGCAATATATTTTTATAAGTACAGTGGATGTATACAGACGTGGCATTGTAGGGAGAAAGACTGAGGATACTCCCTTTGAAACTAGAACCATTTCAGGAGAGGCCGGTGCTTATATTGCCGGAAAAACGGCATTAGAGCAGGAGGTTGCCGAAGTCTGCAGGGCAAGAAATATAAATTATACGATTTTGCGCCCGGCAATCTTGTATGGTCCCTACAATTATGCTCCCAGAGAGTCTGTGTTTATTCAGATGGCAGTACAAAATCATGTACTGCCCCAGCTGACAGATGCAGATGGAAGATTTCAGTTTACTTATGTAAAAGATGCAGCAGAAGCCATCGGGAAATGTCTTTTAAAGGAACAGACCTTTGGACAGGCCTATAATCTTTGTGGAGAGGAAATCCTTACCTATGAGGAATTTTTTCAGTGTTTGATCCAAGTGGCAGAAGAAAGCATAGAGCGGATCAGCCTTACTGTGGAAGAAGCGGAGCTGCGAGGTTTGCCTTTGCCGTTTCCGGTTTGTGCCTCAGAAACAGAATTGTATTCAAATGAAAAGTCCAAGGAAGTATTGGGAGTTAGTTATACACCATTTTCGGAAGGAATGAAGCGGACATATAAGGCATTTCGAAATGTGTACCTTTAATTGCAGGCGTTGGAACAGAAAGGCGGTGTATTATGCAGGAAGATTTTTGGCTGATGAAATCTCTTGTGGGAGAAAATCTGCAGGAAAAAGATTTGAAACATGTGGATTGTTATGTCTTTAACAAAGTGGGGATCTTTATTCCCAGTACTGGAGTTTGCGGCTATGCCCAACAGAAAAATCATACCCATCCATCCTATATGATTACTATTATGTTTTCTAGAGAATATGCCCAGATAGATTTACCAAGGAATCACTATCCGGCGGCGATTATGTCGCCGGATATTCCTCATAGGGACGTTAGTTCGGAGTTTTTACATTATTACTGCATTATGATAGAAAAGGAGTATTTTGAGTCCCAATATGGTCTGTATGGTGAAGAACTGCCGAAATTTCATAATTACCAGTTTCCTATTTGCAGTGATATCATAAAGGCGGTGAACACTTTTGCCTTTGAATGCAGTAAGCAGATGAAGAATAAGGAAATTACATTACAGTCTCAGATGACCATCATTACCCATTGGATCATCCGCAGCCTGATAGGAGAGAATATGGATATGCGTTCTGTTTCTTCAGATTATGCGGTGGCACGGGTACAGCATTATATAGAACAACATTATGGTGAAGATTTGTCGGTGGAAATTCTAGCAGGTGTTGCCAACCAGTCAGAGTCCACCTTTCAGCGTGGATTTAAACGAGAGTTAGGAACCACGCCTATGCATTATCTGATGGAAGTACGGGTGGAGAAGGCGAAACTTATGCTTCGTCGTAGTAATGTTTCGCTGACGGATATTTCAGACAGCTGTGGATTTGGCAGCAGTGCACACTTGTCAGCGGCCTTTAAGAAACATACCGGTGTGACTCCTTCAGAGTATCGAAGATTGACAGTTTCCTAGAAATTTTTGCCCTTTTGAGAAAAGAAATGCTTATGCAAATATATTAAAATAGAGTAATCAATCAGAAGGGAGAATGTAATATGACAAAGCAGGAAATTTATCAACTTATGAACCAGAATCCGGTATTTCATTTGGCAACCGTAGAAAGAGATCAGCCAAGAGTAAGAGGGATGTTATTATTTCGGGCAGATGAAGAAGGCATTATATTTCACACAGCTTCTTCCAAGGATTTATTTCGGCAGATTCAGCAAAATCCCAAGGCGAAATTGTGCTTTCAGGGAAATGGAGTGCAGGTCAGAGTCAGCGGTGTGCTGGAACAGGTACAGGACGAAGCATTAAGAGAAGAAATCTTTGCTCATCCTACCAGAAAATTTTTGCAGGCATGGAAGGAATTAGGCATTGAACATTTACTGACTGTGTTTCGAATGCGGGATGGAAAGGCTGTAACATGGACAATGGAAACGAATTTTGATAAGAAAGAATACATAGAATTGTAAAAGGCTGTAAAGGCAACAGAAAATTGAGTGATCTGCGGAGATTTCTTTTTACGGTCAAGCATAGAGGCGGAGGAACATTTTGTTTCTCCGCCTTATGTATTTTTCTATTGCAATGCCGAAAAGATTGTGATAAAATTAACGATAGATGATGCAGGATTGCATCAAACATTAAAAACACAGCATTTAACAAATATGGAGGAAAACAGTAATGGCAAAAAAAGTAGTTTTAGCAGGCGCATGTCGTACAGCAATCGGTACTATGGGTGGCTCTTTAAGCACAACACCGGCAGCAGATTTAGGAGCAATCGTAATTAAAGAAGCTTTAAACAGAGCAGGGGTAGCTCCAGAAGCAGTAGATCAGGTTTATATGGGTTGTGTAATTCAGGCCGGTCAGGGACAGAACGTTGCTCGTCAGGCAACTATTAAGGCTGGTTTACCAATTGAAGTACCAGCAGTTACTATCAATGTGGTATGTGGTTCTGGTTTGAACTGTGTCAACATGGCTGCACAGATGATCATGGCCGGAGAAGCAGATATCGTAGTAGCAGGTGGTATGGAAAACATGTCTATGGCTCCATATGCTTTAGATAAAGCTCGTTTTGGTTACAGAATGGGTAACGCAACAATGAAGGATACTATGATTAACGATGCTCTCTGGGATGCATTCAATGATTACCATATGATCAAGACAGCGGACAACATCTGTGAAGAATGGGGAATTACCAGAGAAGAATTAGATGAGTTTGCATTAAAGAGCCAGCAGAAAGCAGAAGCTGCTCAGAAGAACGGTGCATTTGACGATGAAATTGTTCCGGTCATGGTGAAGAAGAAAAAAGAAACCATAGAATTCAAAGTAGATGAAGGTCCTCGTCCAGGATCTACAATGGAAGGCCTCGCAAAACTTCGCGCCATCAATCCAAACGGATTTGTTACAGCAGGTAATGCATCCGGTATCAATGATGGTGCTGCAGCAATCGTTGTTATGAGCGAAGAGAAAGCAAAAGAATTAGGCGTTAAGCCAATGGCTACTTGGGTTGCAGGTGCACTTGCAGGATGCAGACCGGAAGTAATGGGTATCGGACCTGTTTACTCTACAAAGAAAGTATTAGATAAGACAGGAATGAAGATTGAAGACTTTGATATCATTGAAGCAAACGAAGCTTTCGCAGCTCAGTCCATCGCTGTAGGCAGAGATTTAGGAATTGATGTGGATAAGCAGTTAAATCCAAACGGTGGAGCCATCGCGTTAGGACATCCGGTTGGAGCTTCAGGCTGCCGTATCTTAGTTACATTACTTCATGAAATGCAGAAAGCAGACGCTAAGAAAGGTCTTGCAACATTATGTATCGGTGGCGGAATGGGATGTTCTACAATCGTAGAGCGTGACTAATTGCTGATAACATAGAATTTTGTGGAGGAAAAGAAGATGGAATTTATCACATATGAAGCAGAAGGAGCGGTTGGTGTTATCACCATCAACCGTCCGAAAGCTTTAAATGCATTAAACAGTCAGGTTTTGGAAGAAATTGACAAAACATTAGACGGTGTAGATTTAGAAACCGTAAGATGTCTTATTCTAACAGGCGCAGGTGAAAAATCCTTTGTGGCTGGTGCAGATATCGGAGAAATGAGTACACTTACCAAAGCAGAAGGAGAAGCTTTTGGTAAGAAGGGAAATGATGTATTCCGTAAGTTAGAAACCTTTCCGATTCCGGTAATTGCAGCCATCAACGGATTTGCGTTAGGGGGCGGATGTGAAATCTCCATGAGCTGTGACATCCGTATCTGTTCTGAAAACGCAGTATTTGGACAGCCGGAAGTAGGTTTGGGAATCACACCCGGATTTGGCGGAACACAGCGCCTTGCTCGTATTGTAGGTGTGGGTAAAGCAAAAGAAATGATTTACGGTGCAAGAAACATCAAAGCCGATGAAGCATACAGAATCGGTTTGGTAAATAATGTATATCCTTTAGAAGAGTTAATGCCAGCGGCTAAGAAGCTTGCTTCTACGATTGCAGCAAATGCTCCGATTGCAGTAAGAGCATGTAAAAAAGCCATCAATGAAGGATTAGATGCAACTATGGACGATGCTATCGTAATCGAAGAAAAATTATTCGGAAGCTGCTTCGAGACAGAAGATCAGAAGGCTGGAATGGGTAACTTCCTTGAAAAAGACAAAGAAAAGAAGTTGAAAGTAGTTCCTTTCCAGAACAGATAATATGTAATGACAATGAGGACTGCGGACAGTCTGTACTAGAATATAGAAGATAAAATTTTAGGAGGATTAGAAATGAAAGTAGGAGTTATTGGTGCCGGAACAATGGGTGCAGGTATTGCACAGGCATTTGCCATGACAGATGGTTATGAAGTATGTCTTTGTGACATTAAAACAGAATTCGCTGAAGGCGGAAAAGCTAAGATTTTAAAGAACTTAAACTTCTTAGTAGGAAAAGAAAAAATCACACAGGAAAAAGCGGATGAAATCGCCGGAAAAATTGTTACAGGTTTAAAAGATATCTGTACAGACTGTGATTTAGTAATTGAAGTTTGTCCTGAAAAAATGTCTATTAAGAAAGATACTTTTGCAGAGTTAATGAAAATCTGTAAGAAAGATTGTATCTTCGTTTCTAACACATCTTCTCTGTCTATCACAGAAATGGGACAGGGATTAGACAGACCATTGATTGGTATGCATTTCTTTAATCCGGCTGACAGAATGAAGTTAGTTGAAGTTATTGCCGGTGAAAATACACCTGCAGAATTAGTAGAAAAGATTAAGACAATCTCTACAGAAATCGGTAAAACACCTGTAGAAGTAAAAGAAGCTCCGGGATTTGTTGTTAACAAGATATTAATTCCAATGATCAATGAAGCGATTGGAATCTATGCAGAAGGCATTGCTAGTGTAGAAGATATCGATACAGCTATGAAATTAGGCGCATCTCATCCAATGGGACCTTTAGCATTAGGCGATTTAGTAGGTCTTGATATCGTACTTGCAATCATGGAAGTATTACAGGCTGAGACAGGTGATCCTAAGTATCGTCCAGCGCCACTTCTTAAGAAGATGGTTCGTGCCGGAAAACTGGGTAAGAAGACTGGAATCGGATTCTACGATTATTCAAAATAAGATTATTTCAAGTAAGTATATGTGCCAGGGGCAAACCCTGGTACATTCTTAATAAACATCAATACAAAATTAAAATGGAGGAATTAATAAGATGGATTTCGCATTAAGTAAGAAACACGAAATGGCAAGAAGTCTTTTTAAAGAATTTGCCGAAAACGAAGTAAAACCTCTTGCTCAGGAAGTAGACGAAACAGAACAGTTCCCAGAAGGAACTGTTGCTAAAATGGCAAAGGCTGGTTTTCTTGGTATTCCAATTCCGAAGGAATATGGCGGACAGGGCTGTGACCCATTAACATATGCAATGTGTGTAGAAGAACTTTCAAAAGTTTGTGGTACCACAGGCGTTATCGTATCTGCTCATACATCACTCTGCTGTGATCCAATCCAGACATACGGTACAGAAGAACAGAAACAGAAATACTTAGTTCCGCTGGCTAAGGGTGAAAAATTAGGAGCTTTCGGTTTAACAGAGCCAGGTGCTGGTACAGATGCTCAGGGACAGCAGACAAAGGCTGTATTTGATGAAGCTACAAATGAATGGGTATTAAACGGTTCTAAGTGCTTTATCACAAACGGTAAGTATGCTGATATCTACATTGTGATTGCTGTAACAGGCAAAGTGGAAAAACGCGGTAAAATGATGAAAGAAATTTCAGCATTTATTGTAGAAAAAGGAACACCAGGCTTCACATTCGGAACAAAAGAAAAGAAAATGGGTATCCGTGGCTCAGCTACATATGAATTAATTTTCACAGATTGTAGAATTCCAAAGGAAAACTTATTAGGACAGAAGGGTAAAGGCTTCAATATCGCTATGCACACATTAGATGGCGGACGTATCGGTATTGCTGCTCAGGCTCTTGGTTTAGCTGCCGGTGCATTAGAAACAACCATTGAATATGTAAAGGAAAGAAAACAGTTCGGAAGATCTATTGCACAGTTCCAGAATACTCAGTTCCAGTTAGCAGATATGGCTACAAAGGTAGAAGCTGCCCGTTTATTAGTATATAAGGCTGCTATGGCAAAGGCTACTCAGAAAAGCTACAGCTTTGAAGCTGCTCAGGCGAAATTATATGCTGCAGAAGTTGCAATGGAAGTTACAACTAAGGCAGTTCAGTTACATGGTGGTTATGGTTACATTAGAGAATACGACGTTGAACGTATGATGCGTGATGCTAAGATCACAGAAATCTACGAAGGAACTTCAGAAGTTCAGCGTATGGTTATTTCTGCTAATTTATTGAAATAAGGAGGTACTTATTGTGAAAATCGTAGTATGTGTAAAACAGGTACCTGATACAAAGGGTGGAGTTAAATTCAACCCAGACGGTACATTAGATAGAGGTGCAATGCTTACCATCATGAACCCGGATGATAAAGCAGGTTTAGAAGCAGCACTTAGATTAAAGGATGAATATGGCGCAGAAGTTACTGTTGTAACAATGGGTCTTCCAAAAGCGGAAGAAGTTCTTCGCGAAGCCATTGCTATGGGTGCTGATAAAGGTATCTTAGTTACAGACAGAGTTTTAGGTGGAGCTGATACATGGGCGACCTCCACAACACTGGCCGGTGCCATCAGAAACTTAGAATATGATTTGATCATCACAGGACGTCAGGCTATCGATGGTGATACAGCTCAGGTTGGACCACAGATTTCTGAACATTTAGATATTCCTGTAATTTCCTATGCACAGGCTATCAAAATAGAAGGAGATTCTGTTATCGTAGAACGTCAGTACGAAGACAGACATCATGTAGTAAAGGCAAAAATGCCTTGCTTAATTACAGCTCTTGCTGAATTAAATGAGCCACGTTATATGACACCAGGCGGAATCTTTGATGCATATGATGCAGAAATCACTGTATGGGGCAGAGCAAACCTTGTAGATGTTGATGATGCAAACCTTGGTTTAAAAGGTTCACCTACAAAGATTGCGAAAGCATCTGATAAAGTGAGAAAGGGTGCCGGTGAAAAAGTTACTCTTGATCCTACAGAAGCAGTGGAATACCTTGTTGGTAAATTTAAAGAGAAGCACGTAATTTAATTATTATAAGGAAAAGTGGTGAATAAGATGAATTTAGAAGAATATAAAGGAGTTTTTGTCTTTGCACAGCAGGTAGATAATAAAATCAGCGGTGTGGCTTTAGAATTACTTGGTAAGGCAAAGGATCTTGCAAAAGACTTAAATACAGATGTTACAGCAGTTTTAGTTGGTTCTGGAATCAAAGGACTTGCAGACGAATTAGCTGAATACGGTGCTGATAAAGTTATTGTTGTAGATGATCCTGAATTAAAGGATTACAGAACAGAACCATATACACATGCATTAGCAGAAGTAATCAACAAATACAAACCGGAAATCGTATTAGTTGGTGCTACAGCAATCGGTCGTGATCTTGGTCCTCGTGTATCTGCAAGAGTTGCAACAGGTCTTACAGCAGACTGTACCGTACTTGAAATTGGTGATTTCCCAATCAATCCAATTCCAGGTCAGGAACAGAAACACAATCAGTTATTAATGACTCGTCCTGCATTCGGTGGTAATACAATTGCTACCATCGCTTGTCCGGATCACCGTCCTCAGATGGCTACTGTTCGTGCAGGTGTTATGCAGAAAATTGAACCAATCAAAGGTGCAAAAGCCGTTGTAGAAGAATTTAACCCAGGATTTACACCAAACAACAAATATGTTGAAATTATGGAAATTGTGAAATCTGTAACGGATTCCGTAGACATTATGGAAGCGAAAGTATTAGTATCCGGCGGACGTGGAGTTGGAAGCAAGGAAAACTTCAAAATCTTAGAGGACTTAGCAGAAGTACTTGGCGGAGAAGTATGCTGCTCTCGTGCCGTAACAGATGCAGGCTGGTTACCGGTTGATCGTCAGGTAGGTCAGACAGGTAAAACAGTTCGTCCAAGTCTGTACTTTGCAATCGGTATTTCAGGAGCTATCCAGCACGTTGCAGGTATGGAAGAATCTGACATTATCGTAGCAATCAATAAAGACGAAGATGCTCCAATCTTCGATGTGGCTGACTACGGTTTAGTTGGAGATTTAAATAAAATTGTGCCGGCTTTAACAGAAGCTTTAAAGGCTGAAATGGCTGCAAAATAATTATACCAGGCAATAAAAAGAAGGGGCTGTCGCACTAACGATTGAAAAATCGTGAAGCGACAGCTTCCTTTTTACTGTTTTTTCGGTTAATTTCAAGAAAAAGTTCTGATTTAGTCTACCATTCTGCAAAAAAAGCGTACTTTAATAAACCATTTTCTATTGC
>CASEML010000122.1 GCA_949289145.1 uncultured Eubacteriales bacterium
AGAAGCTGTTTTAATTTTATTTTCAGAAGATTTGAGATGTATCTTCGTGTCAGTTTCGTCCGGTTGATGAGGAAGATAGCGGGCTATCTGACGAAGCATACGGGCGGAAATGGCATGAAAAGACACTCAAAGCACTGAAAAAGATTTTATCGAATAAAATCAAAACAGCTTCTAAAACATCATCTGCAATTCCTATTCTACACAAACCATGTCCACAAAGTACATCCATTAAGGCGAAATGGATCAAAACTTTCAAAAGATTCCGAGTTTTGGGCATTCTCAGCTTCTGATTTTACACCTGAATCCAAATCTGAAGCTGTTTTTTCTAAATCCGACAACTGTTCATTAGAAATATTAAATAATTCATCTTGTTCCATAATTTATTCTTTTTAAATATAACAATTGAATTAGTTTATAAAAATAGGCCAATTATATGATAGTAATTGCCTATTTTTACAAACTAACCCACATTAAAAAAAGTAATTACATGCACAATTAATCATTAGCTATTCCCCTTGTGCACCAACCACTGCCACAACAAACACAGTCATAAGATACGATATCATCACTTTGATTACCCTTCTTTTGAATATCAGAAGCATTTCTTTCCAACATAGCTATTTGCTCGTCAGAGATGTTAAATAAATCTTTCAGTTCCATAATACAATAGGCTTTAAATAATTAAATTGACTAACCCAATTTAATTCAATCATTTGCTATTACACCTTCAGCACACCAACCACTGCCGCAACAAACACAAGCATAAGATACAACTTTTTCATTTTGCTCACCTTTCTTCTGAATATCAGAAGCGTTTTTTTCCAACGTTGCCATTTGCTCGTCAGAAATGTTAAATAAATCTTTTAGTTCCATAACGCAATTAGTTTAAAATATTAGATTATCATTAAAAAGTTCAGGAGCTATTCCCGATATACAAAAATGATAACACATACGAAAAGTATCATTATCATCACTTTGATTGCATTCTTTCTGAATATCAGAAGATTTTCTTTCCAATGCTGCTATTTGCTCATCGGAAATGTTAAACAAACCTTTTAGTTCCATAATGCAATTAGTTTAAAATATTAGACGACTATTAAATCACCCAGGAGCTATTCCTATTGTGCATATACCCCCGCTACAGCAAATACAACTATAAGATTCAACATCATCATTCCGATTATCCGTTTTTGGAATATCAGAAGCATTTTTTTCTAACGTCGCCATTTGCTCGTCAGAAATGTTAAACAAATCATTCAGTTCCATAACGCAATTAGTTTAAAATATTAAATCAATCAGCAGCTATCCCCATTGTGCATAGACCTTTACCACAGCCAATACAACCATAAGACACAATATCATCATTTCGATTATCCAGTCTTTGGAGATCAGAAACATTTTTTTCCAACGTTGCCATTTGCTCGTCAGAAATGTTAAACAAATCATTCAGTTCCATATTCACTTAATTTTATAAACAAAAAATAATCAAACTCCTAACTAACAAATCTAATAGAGCCAAAACCAACGTTACAACAGTCATTAATCATTAGACTTATTATACTTCTGTTTCGGAAGCAAATTAAAGCATTTTCATTTAATCTATTTATCACCCAAAACAGTGATTTTTCAAGAAAATCACACATTTCTATCTATTCTCTAATTTGCCAACTCCATACAAAATCAGTTTTGTCTATCTATTTTTGTCAATACGAAAAGACTCCATAAAAGACCCGTCTGTTCATTAATAAGTCCAACAAGAACAAGAGCAAACATTAAATACAAACTTTGAGGGACAGGATAAACTATCCCTATACCTAAACAACCACAAAAATAAATAGCACTATATCCAATATCATTAACAACACTATCTTTAATCGAGAATGCCATTTTTATTTTAATACTTAATCCAATAAACCCAATCAAAAAAGCTATAGCAATAAAAAAATTCACCCACATTAAAGAGATTGTATCCATATAACCTAAGAAGTTTAAAGCAGGTATAATATATAAAAGAATATCTATAAGAAAAAACGCCAACAAGAACAATAACAGTTTGCGAATGATATGTTTAGTATCTTTTCTATTGTTTACTCCTAATTCTAACATATTAATAATGCTCTCTTTAAAACTACGACTTCTCATAATCAATCTAATTTGTAAAAGATTCCCTGTTAACTAACCATACAAATTAAAACATTTTTCAAATACCAATTTATCACCCAAAACAGTGATTTTTCAAGAAAAATGTTTTTTTATCTCCCTTCGGAATCTGTAAGGGAAAGCCGAAACATTTGGTGGGAATCAGGGAAAATGGTGAAAAAAATTTGGTGGAAATCCGGCATTTTGACTGAAAAAATTTGGTGGGAATTGGTATATCTGCTATTTTTGTACTGAAAACAAAGAAGTTATGGCTGAAAACATCATTTATTTCAAACGGAAGATATACGACAAGATGCTCCAATGGAAAAAGGAGCGCAACGGAGATACCGCATTTCTGATTCAAGGGGCAAGACGCATCGGGAAGTCTACCATTGCGGAAGAATTCGCGCGTAATGAATATCAGTCTTATATTCTAATTGATTTTTCTATCGCGCCTGCCGAAGTGCACGATTTGTTCAAAGACATTTCTGACTTGAACTACATATTTCTTCGGTTACAACTGATTTACCGCGTACAACTGATTGAACGTCAGTCGGTCATCATTTTCGATGAAGTGCAAAAAGAGCCATTGGCAAGACAAGCTATCAAACATTTGGTAAAAGACCATCGGTATGACTATATCGAAACGGGGTCGCTAATCTCTGTGCGCAAAACGACAAGCCATATCCTGATTCCCAGTGAAGAAACAAAAGTGGATATGTTCCCCATGGATTATGAAGAGTTCAAATGGGCTTTGGGAGACACAGCTACAATCCCCTTATTGCGCAATGCATTCGACAAACGGATTTCGTTAGGAGACTCCATACACCGACGAATGATGCGCGACTTCCGCTTATATATGCTGGTAGGAGGCATGCCGCAAGCCGTTTCAGCATATATTAAGACCAACAACCTGAGTGCTGTCGATTTAGTGAAACGGGATATCATATCCTTATATGAAGAAGACTTCATGAAAATTGATGAGTCGGGAAAAGCAGCAGCTATGTTTGATGCTATCCCTGCACAATTAAGCAAAAACCTTTCCCGGTTTCATAGTGGAGAAAAAACAGACAAGACTGCAGAAATCGTAAAAGCAATGGAAGAGTCAATGACTACTAACATTGCTTATCATGCCAACGACCCTAATGCAGGTTTGGCACTCACGAAAGATAACGAA
>CASEML010000123.1 GCA_949289145.1 uncultured Eubacteriales bacterium
TGTCTCTTCTCTACATGTCAGGGGTTAAAAATCGGTATTAACCGACAGCCCCTTTTTTTGCAAACCTACGAAAGTGTGAAAATACAAATAAATATAACAAATATTTTCTATTAACAAAATCACACGGAAATGATATAATAATAATTACTAAATTCGATAAAGGAGAAGGAATATGAATAGTCAAAGGAGAAACTTTAAGATACCATTTATTATTTGTTTAATTTTAGTAATTTTGCTGGCTGGTTCTAATTTACAGGCGCATAATGAAGATGGAGGGACACAAAGCAATGTCAGTGAGTTGACTGCGCAGCTGGAGAGTATTGCATCGGAGAACGAATCCTTGCAGGCAGATGTGACTCAATATAAAGAAGAGTTGGAAAAACTAAACGAAGAAAATGATTCGGCGAGACAACTGCTGGCTGAAGCAAACAGCAAAATAGAACAATTGTCTCAGTTAGAAGATCAGCAAAAAGAAGTTGAAAAATTAAAACAACAAATAGAAGAACTGAATGCTCAGAGCAATGATAAAGATGCAGAAATTAAGAAGCTGCAAAGTGAAATAGCTGAGTACGAGGTTTCTAAAACCACAACCAGTGCTTCGACAGATACAGAGGATAATCGGGGTAACGTTTCAGAAAATAATATCATTTCCCAACAAGAAAGCACAAATAATAGTTATACAGTTTACATAACAAAAACCGGTTCTAAATATCACAGAAGTGGATGCAGATATTTAAGCAAAAGCCAAATCTCCATAGACAAGAATGATGCAATATCACAGGGATATAGCGCATGCAGCGTCTGTAATCCATAAACATTATATAGTGAAGTAAAACAGCGGCATCCCGAAAGGTTATAAAATACTTTGAAATATTTTAAGGATGCTGCTGTTTTATGTTTGAACAGGTGATAGTGTTTTGGAAAGTTATTTTGATAATCCATACTGCTTGAAAATTTTCTGCAGGCAGTCTGTAAACTGCATTTTTTTGACAGAGTCGGCGTATACAATATTTACGCTTCCGATTTCTTTTCCATTCAAAGAATAGACGGCTTTGCCAGCAATTTCTCCTTGAACGATTGGCGCCTGATGGGTTTCTTTCATTTGAATCTCCTTTTGAATTCCGCTGATATCGGCCCCGCTGACGTCCAAATAGTTGAAAGGTTCTTCATACTGGCATGACACAGTATCCTGAATCCCAAAAGTGACAGGAACCTGTGGCAGTTTGTCAGTATTATCATCTTTGTATAATTTACATATACTGTAGCCATAATTCATCAGCGTAACAGCTTCTTGAAATCTTGTTTTTGTATCAGGAGCAGCCATAATTACTGCAATTAGATCAATTTCATCCCGGCTTGCAGTGGTAGAAACACAATATTTGGCAAGGGATGTGGAGCCGGTTTTTAAACCAGTAGCATATTCATACATCTTAAGAAACTTGTTTGTATTGGCGAGACCAAACTCACTGTTGCCTCGCTTGGTGCTGTGGATAATGGTATCCATCCATATGGTGGTATAGTCGATAATTTCAGGATATTTGGTAATAAGCTCTCTAGACATTAAAGCCACATCCAAAGCACTGGATACATGGCCGTCAGTATCTAGTCCGTTGCAGTTTACAAAATTAGTAGAGTTCATTCCAAGTCCTTTGGCACGTTCATTCATTTTTTCAACAAATGCCTGCTCACTGCCGCATATATATTCGCTCATGGCTACACAGGCATCATTAGCGCTGGATACGGCAATACATTTTATCATAGTATCTACAGTTTGGGTTTCTCCGGCTTCTAAAAATACTTGTGATCCGCCCATAGAGGCGGCGTATTCTGAAACGGTAACAGAATCCTCTAAATGAATCTGTCCTGTTTCCAAGGCATCGAAAATTAGAAGTAGTGTCATGATTTTGGTAATGCTGGCAGGAGGAAGAACAGCAGTAGAATTTTTTTCATATAGTACCGTACCGGTGGAGGCTTCCATTAATATTGCACTGGAAGCACTCAAATTTAAAGAATCACTGCTTTCAGGGGCAGGAGTGGTATCTTCAGTGGCATAAATGGATAAAGTGTTCTGAAAAAGAATACAGAAACATAAGAAAAAAGCAATAAAATGGGTTGAAAAACGTCTCAACATAATTCTTTCCCTTAAAAAAAGCCTTAGTAATTATATGACTATCCATTAGGGTGTATGAAAAAAAATCTTGAGCATTACAGCTAAAAAAGGTATAATGATTACTGGCATGCTGGAAAAGGAAATGTAGAATTTTGAAAAAAACAATAAAATATATTACGGAAAAATCATGAAAATTACATAAATTTTACGAAAATGCGAAGAAGGTCTTGAGGATTACCCTGGGAGTTAGTATAATAATCATGAACTTACCTGTAATAGGGAAGGAGAAATCCATGAACTGGTTAATGGTAATTATGGCAGCGGTTTTTGTAACTGCACTGCTCGTTATTGTGGAAATATATCGAGAAAGCAAAATTTTTGTAACAAAAATATATGATATAGAATCAGAAGCATTTCGATTTGAGGAGCCTCATAATATTGTATTTGTATCAGATTTACATAACCATAAGTATGGAAAGAACAACGAACAGTTGTTAAAAGCCATAAAAGAACAACAGCCTGAATTTATTCTTGTAGGAGGCGATATTCCGGTAGCAAAAAAAGGATATGAACTGAATACAGCCATCAACTTTATTGAGAGTCTTACAAAGGATTACAAAGTATATTATTCTAATGGAAACCATGAACATAGGATGAGGCTTTATCCCGAAAAGTATGGTGATATGTATGAAGTGTATACAAATGCCATAAAAAAGGCAGGGGTGGATTATTTATTAAATGAAACCAGAAGTCTTAGTGTAGAAGATGTGAAGGTGGATATCGTTGGTCTGGAAATAGGCCGTGAATTTTACAAACGTTTTTTTCATAAAATACTTCAAAAAAAAGACATTGTTAGTTTGATTGGAGAAAAAGAGAAAGAGGCTTTTACGATTCTTCTAGCCCATAACCCTGAATATTTTAAAGCATATGCCCAATGGGGGGCAGACCTTACGTTATCTGGTCATGTGCATGGCGGTGTTATGAGGCTGCCGTTGCTAGGCGGTGTTATTTCGCCCGGACTGAAACTGTTTCCGAAATACGATGGCGGCAGGAAACGAGAGCATGGAAAAGAAATGATCATCAGCAGAGGTTTAGGTGTGCATACGATTCCCATCCGCCTTTTTAATCCGGCAGAACTGGTAGTATTAAGATTGAAACCTTTGAAATAGTAAGCAGGAAGGATAATTTATGGAATTAACGGTAAAATTGCAGGCCTTTGAAGGACCGCTGGATCTTTTGCTGCACTTGATAGAAAAAAATAAGGTAAATATATACGACATACCTATCGTGGAAATTACGGAACAGTATTTAGATTATATTCGTGAAATGGAACGTCAGGATTTAAATGTGGTAAGTGAATTTCTGGTTATGGCGGCTACCTTGATTGATATTAAATGCAAAATGCTTCTGCCAAAGGAAGTGGATGAAGAAGGCGAGGAAATTGATCCGAGAGCGGAACTGGTTGAACAGTTGTTAGAATACAAAATGTATAAATTTATGGCGGAGGAATTGAAAGAACGTCAGATGGACGCCGGTCGTTCCTTGTATAAGAATCCTACTATACCGGAGGAAGTATTGAATTATGTGGCTCCGGTGGACATTGATGAACTGCTGTCAGAGATCACTTTGAAAAAATTGAATTCTATTTTTAAGAATGTAATGAAGCGGCAGGAAGATAGAATTGATCCGATTAGAAGTCAATATGGAAATATTGAGAAAGAAGATGTGAGCATCGAAGACAAATTTATTGATGTAGAACAGTTTATTTTAGAAAACAATGAGTTTACTTTCAGGGAGTTGTTGAACAGGCAATCCACAAAAATGGAGGTTGTAGTTACCTTTATGGTAGTTTTGGAACTGATGAAGGCGGGCAGGATCAAAATCCTTCAGGAAGAAACTTTCGGCGAAATTTATATAACAGTAATGGACGAGGAAAAAGGAAATGGAAATAAAGAAATATGAAGCAATCATAGAGGCATTGCTTTTTACTATGGGTGATTCTGTTGAAATTGGAAGGCTCGCGGTAACCATTGGTCATGATGAAGAAACCACAAAAAAGATTATACATAATCTGATGGACAAATATGCAGAAGAAGACCGGGGAATCCAGATCATTGAACTAGAGAATTCCTATCAGATGTGCACTAAAAAAGAGATGTATGAATATTTGATCTTGCTGGCGGCGCAGCCCAAAAAGCAGGTATTGACTGATGTGTTGCTGGAAACGTTGTCTATTATAGCGTACAAGCAGCCTATTACAAAAATTGAAATCGAAAAAATACGTGGTGTAAAATCAGATCATGCGGTAAACAAATTAGTAGAATATAATCTGGTGTGTGAACTGGGGAGAAAAGATGCACCGGGAAGGCCGTTATTGTTCGGAACAACAGAAGATTTTTTAAGATGTTTTGGAGTGCAGTCTCTTGATGATCTTCCAATACTTTCACAGGATAAAATGGAGGAATTCAAGACAGAGGCCGAACAGGAAGCACAGTTGAAACTACAGGTTTAAGTATAAAGGATGGAATTTTTATGAGTAAGAAGGGCATCGTAATCATTTTTGCACTGGTAAGTATTTTTTTGTTTGTCAATGGTGTGGCAAATTTTGGGTATATTAGTGGACGTAAATTTGTTCAAATGGGAATCTTGCTGTTATGTTTGCTTCTGATAGCCTTGGGAGTAAAGAAAGTTATTAATTATCTGGCAGAAGAAAAAGTTTTTGTGGTTTTGTATTGTGTTGAAAAGAAAATGAAAGCTACAGAGATTGTTACAGTTACAGTATTTTTGCTGCTCACATTAATGACACGATTGCTTGCTGCTGTAAAACTGAAGACTCCGGTAAAAGAAGTTGAATTTGAACACGTAGATGTATTGTTTCCTGCGCAGAGAATATATCAGAATGTTATTGGAATGTTTCGGGGCATTGCGGGAACAGTTTTAACGGAATATGAGATTGCCAATATTATCATGTCATTGTTGTCAGTGATTTTGATTTATCTGATTGTTCGTACTATGTATGGAAGAAGTGGTGGATTTGTAGCATTATTTATCAGCGCATTTTGGCCATCCCATATTTTGGGCGTGGTGTATAATAATGATAAATATTTTTGTACCGTATTGTTTTTAGCGGTAATATACTTCTTTTTGATGCTTCGCAGAACAAAATTATGGCCTATATTTTCGGTATTAGCCGGCGCTGCTTTAGGAGTGCTAGCATATATGCAGACATCTATGTACATACTATTTGTTGTTTTCGTGGCTTCTGTATTTATTCGCGGTGAGGAAGGCAAAGGAAAAACATTTGGACAGAATGTGCTCTGCCGTGCACCTGCCATTGTAATCAGTTTTGTGGTAGCGTGTTTGGTGATTACAGCTGTAAATGGAAAAATTGCAGGAGATTTAGAGTTAGAAAAGAAAAAAGTAACAGGTGTAAGTGGCTATGCATTATTAACTGGATTAAATGTTGAAAATATTGGAAACGAAAATAAAAAAGACTATGATTTCCTTATGGAAAACTATGATGAGACGAACAATGCAAAAGATGCCCAGTATGTATGTCTTATGGAAGCTGGAAAGCGTTTTAATATGAATAAGGGCGAAAGTTTTAATCTGATTCTAAAGAAAGCTCAGTACATTTTTGGGTGCGGATATAATCTGGAAATGCGTAAAGATATGAGCCAAAGTAATATCATTTATTTAGAAGATGCCTATTATTTGTTGATTCTATTGGCAACGGGAATTTTTGCGATTGAACTTTTGCAGCGTACACATCATGGAAATGTGAATTTTATTATTGTAATAGGAATATTAACCGTATTGTCCGGTGCAGTATTTATGTTTGAAGAAACAGTGCAGATGCAGTTTGCTTATATTATGGTCATTTGCAGTAGTGCAATTATATCCATTATATACCGCAGAGGGCTGAATGTAGAAACAGTGGAAAGAAAAGATAAAAAAAGAGCAGTTAATTAGAAAAAAGGGCTGTGCTGCAGTGGCAATCACTGTGGCACAGCCTTTTCATGCTTCGTAATTGGCTTATAACGAAGCAATAAAGTCTGGTAATTCGGCAAAGGTATTGATAGAATATTTGTAATTATCCACAGAACCAAAACCATACTTAGCAAAAATAAAAGGAATACCTGCATAGGCAGCAGCATCGGCGTCACCCTGTGTATCACCTAAGTATATGGGAGACTTTAGATGGTTTCGCTCTATCACAAGTTTATTGTTTTCGCCTTTTGACAGTCCGCTGTTTCCGGGGCATTCAAAATCTGTGAAATAAGAAGCCAGTCCGCTTGCTTCTAAAAAAGTTTCAATGTACCCGGCTTCACAATTACTGACAATGAAAAGTTTATATTTTTTTTGTAAAATCTTTAAAGTATTCTCCAGTTCTGGAAATAAGATACCACATTTTTGAGACAAAGCGATATGTTCCTGATGACAGCAGCGATCCATCAAATCCAACTGTTCTTTTTCCGGCAATTCTGTGAATAACATACTTGCAATGACCGGAAGAGGGCGACCAAACAGTTTTTTTAAATCTCCTGCTGTTAAAGTCAAATCTATCTTAGGTTCCTTTGCCAAAACTTCATTCCAAGCTTCTGCCACGATTTCAGTAGAATCCCAGAGAGTTCCGTCCAAATCAAAAAGTATACTGTCTATCATGTATTTCAACCTCCTTGTAAGTAAACGCTAGAATAGAGAAAGTATATCATATAATGGAAGGAGAATCCAGTGTTATTGACAAGATAAACCTTGGACGATAAAATGATGTTTGGCTATAGTATTTCCAAAAGGAAGGAATTTAAGTCAGAAAGGGGAGCAAAATGAGAGAAAAATTAACTCAAAGCGATATTGAAAAAATACAGCAGGAAATAGAATACCGTAAACTTGTGGTGCGCAAGGAAGCATTAGAGGCAGTAAAGGAGGCTAGAGCACACGGTGACTTGAGCGAAAATTTCGAATATCATGCAGCGAAAAAGGATAAAAATAAAAATGAAAGCAGAATTCGTTATTTAGAAAGAATGATTAAGACGGCAGAGGTAATTGATGATACGTCTAATGAGGACGAGATAGGGCTAAATAACACAGTTACAGTATATTTTGAAGAAGACCATATGGAGGAAACTTATCGCATTGTAACTTCTGTCCGCGGTAATTCTTTGGGAGGGTTGATTAGTATAGAATCTCCAATGGGAAAAGCTTTGATGGGAAAAAAAGAAGGCGAACGTGCAGAGGTAAAAGTGAATGACAGTACCAGCTATTTTGTAGTTGTGAAAAAGATTGAAAAGACTTCAGATGATTCACAGGATAAATTACGAGGTTATTGATTTATAGTTAGAATAATTTATGCTAAGATGTGGAAAAATATCTTGAAAAACCTATGCGCCTGTGCTAGAATAAGTTTGTTTGACTGAATGTGATGTCACAATCTTATGCGGAGGTGAAAATGATGATTAGAACAATATTAACAATTATATTCGTATTAGTATGTGTTGCTTTAACAGCAGTTGTATTATTACAAGAAGGTAAATCAGCAGGTTTGGGTGCTATCAGTGGTGCAGCCGATACTTATTGGGGTAAAAACAAAGGTCGTTCTATGGAAGGGACTCTTGTTAAGATCACAAGATATTTAGGAATTGCATTTATTGTATTAGCGGCCGTATTAAATATTAGCAAGTTTTAAATAACATGCAATGTACGTGGATGATAAGCACTCTTGTAGGAGTGCTTATTTTCATATAGGGACATTGAAATAAAAGGAGAAAAGATGGATAAAGCAACTTTTGAAAAGCGGAAAAAGGTTATATATGATTTGATTTGTGATGATTTATATGTGCCAATGAAAATAAAGGAAATTGCCATCATTTTACAAATTCCCAGAGAACAGAGAGAAGAGCTGAAAGAAATTTTAGATGCCTTGATTCTGGAAGGAAAAGTAGAACTATCTAAGCGAGGAAAATATACCAAAGCTGCCAAAAAAGTATACATTGGTACCTTTGTAGCTCATGCAAAAGGTTTTGGATTCGTGGAACTGGAAAATTCCGCAGAAGACATCTATATACCAGAGTCAGAAATAAATGGAGCCTTTCACAAGGATACCGTGGAGGTAGAATTACTGAAAGGAGAAACATCTGGAAAACGAAAGGAAGGAAAAATTGTCAAAATTATTGCCAGAGGTATTGAGAGAGTAGTTGGGACTTACGAAGAAAGCAAAAATTTTGGTTTTGTATGCCCGGATAATCTGAAATTTACGCAGGATATTTTTATACCACTGCGGGACAGCAAGGGTGCTGTAGATGGACATAAAGTAGTGGTGGAAATCACCGATTATGGTGACAGAAGGCGAAATCCGGAGGGAAAAGTAGTAGAGATTATCGGTCATATCAATGATCCGGGAACGGATATTTTGTCAATCGTAAAAGCCTATGAAATCCCCTATGAGTTTCCCGAAAAAGTTATGAATCAGGCGGAACGTGTGGGCAAAGAGGTAAGTGAAGCAGACCGGGCGGGAAGAATGGATCTGCGTGACTGGCAGACGGTTACCATTGATGGGGAAGATGCAAAAGACTTGGATGATGCCATTACACTTTCCATGGAGGGCGATAAGTATAAGCTTGGTGTGCATATTGCAGATGTAACTAATTATGTGCAGGAAAGAAGTGCTTTGGATGTGGAAGCATTAAAGCGCGGCACCAGCGTCTATTTGGTGGATAGAGTGATTCCTATGCTGCCCCATGTGCTTTCTAACGGTATTTGTTCCTTAAATGCAGGCAAAGACCGCCTGACCTTATCCTGCATTATGTGGATTGATAAAAAGGGAAATATTGTGGACCATAAGATTACAGAGTCCGTGATCAATGTAAATCGTAGAATGAGTTATACCAGTGTGCGTAAAATTCTGACAGATAAAGAGGAAATGGAGATTGCCAAATATAAAGAGTTGGTGCCAATGTTTGAGTTGATGGAGGAACTGGCATCACTTCTTCGGGAAAAACGAAGAAAAAGAGGCTCCATTGATTTTGATTTTCCTGAAAGTAAAATATTGCTGGATAAAAATGGAAAGCCCTTGGAAATCAAACCTTATGAACGTAATGTGGCAACCAGGATCATCGAAGACTTTATGCTGGCGGCCAATGAAACAGTGGCAGAAGATTTCTTTTGGCAGGAAATACCATTTGTGTACCGTTCTCATGAAAATCCAGATCCGGACAAGATGTTAAAGTTGGCAACCTTTATCAATAATTTTGGTTATTCCATTCATATTGGACAAGACGAAGTTCATCCAAAAGAGCTACAGAAATTGTTGGGAAGGATTGAGGGAAGTGAAGAAGAGGACTTGATTGCAAGACTGACACTGCGTTCCATGAAGCAGGCGAAATATACGGTGGGCTGTGAAGGACACTTTGGTCTGGCTACAAAGTATTACTGTCATTTTACATCTCCCATAAGGCGTTATCCAGATTTGCAGATTCATAGGATTATCAAGGAAACGCTGCGGGGCAGGATGGATGAAGAAAGAAGAAGTCATTATGATAAAATTCTGCCGGAAGTAGCCAAGCAGTCCAGTGAAATGGAACGCCGGGCAGAGGAGGCAGAACGGGAAACCAATAAATTGAAAAAGGTAGAATATATGGAAGAACATACCGGAGAAATCTTCGAAGGTGTCATATCCAGTATCACTGCTTGGGGACTGTATGTGGAATTGCCAAATACGGTAGAAGGACTGGTGCATATTGTCTCACTGGATGACGATTATTATTTCTTCAAGGAAAGCACCTATGAGCTGATTGGAGAGCACACCAATAAGCATTATAAGCTGGGACAACGGGTTTATGTTACGGTAAGCGGAACAGACCGTGTACAGCGGACCATAGATTTTAAACTAGTGCATAAGGAGAGGATGGAAGATGGCGAAACAGAAGAAAGATGATAAGCTGATAGCTAATAATAAAAAGGCTTACCACGATTATTTTATAGAAGATACCTACGAAGCGGGGGTTGCGCTTCATGGTACAGAAGTAAAATCTCTGCGTATGGGAAAATGCAGTATTAAGGAATCTTTCGTGCGTATTGAAGACGGTGAAGTGATTATTTATGGTATGCATATAAGTCCTTACGAGAAAGGAAATATTTTTAACAAGGACCCACTGCGTGCTAAAAAGCTCCTTCTTCATAAAAGTGAAATAAATAAACTGGCAGGAAAAATCAGTGCTCAGGGGTACACCATTGTGCCATTAAAGGTATATTTTAAAGGCAGTCTGGTAAAGGTGCAGATTGGTCTGGCCAAGGGTAAAAAGCTTTATGACAAACGTCAGGATATAGCTAAGAAAGATCAGCGCAGAGAAGCAGAACGGGAATTTAAGGTAAAAAATCTGTAACAATATTATTATATATAAAAAATAAAAGGGGCTGTCGCATTAACGATTGAA
>CASEML010000124.1 GCA_949289145.1 uncultured Eubacteriales bacterium
GAAACAATAGAGCCCATAACTGCCACCTGTTTTTCCTGCTTTTTTTTCTTTTTTATATTTTTTGTTGGTGTAGCACTGAATTTTGCTTCTTTGATTTTTCCCTGTTTCTGGATTTTACTCTGCTTCTGCTTTTTGCTCTGAGTCTTTTTGGTACTGACAGATACGTTATAATTCATTGCCATCATATACATCAACAGCGCGATTAATCCATAAGATTCTCCGCCTAAGGATGCATTACACATCAAATAGGGAAGCAGTTCGAAGAATCGGACGATATCTGCCATATCCGCATTCCCGGATAACATATTTACTGCATTATAAGCAGCCACTGCCCCATTTCCCTGAGAGGCTACCGTTCCGTTTCCTAACAGGTAGTTTCCAAGAGCTGAAGAATCCACAATATTCCCTGTGGAATCCACCGCACCGGAAGGTATCTGCTGAGCCTGATTGTGAGCATAGTTGGCGGCACTTTGTTCTGGTGATACTGCATACATGGACATAGCCCCTGCCATACAATCCATGGTTCCACCCATGGCTCCTGCAATGGCATCTTCAAAAGCAGAGCCTGAATCATCTGCTGCACTTGAACAAAAGTCTTTTAGTTTCTCTGCCATGGAATCCGGCATTTTATTAATGGCATGATATCCTTTTTCGGTACTTTCTATCGTTTCGTCTGAGTTTTCGCCGCCTTCTACATCAGATTCTGTATCTATTGTGATACTTCCGCCATAATAGCATTGTAAGGTACTATCTACGGTAATGGCCGGTGCCCCGTCTATATAATAATCCTCATCTACATCTTTCCACGGAGTTATCGTCATAGGCTTACATTTACACCCTTCACATCCTAGTATTTTCTTTAACAAACTACTTCCCAAAAAGCCTCCAAAGGGAACTAATGCACCTAGAATCGTATTCTCTAAGCTAATAGCATTCGATGGATTCATAGAAGAAGTACATCTTCCAAAATGTAATATGTGTTTGTCCGGCTCATGGTCATTGGCATTCATAATGGGTGTTTCTGAAGATTGAAACCACACACCATGATCCAGTGGCAGGTTTAGATACTGGCTCATAGACCCAAACGAACATTTTGCTTTCATAAGTCTGGTGACGTATTGTGTTTTCCCTGTTCCTGATTGTGCCATTTTATCGCTCCTCCCTGTTATTTTATCTTTACTTCCTGAAAATCAATTCCAAACATTTTACGGCGCAGTATACTTTCCGCTACTGCCAGTGATACGATTGTAATCTTTTCTGGAATACCGGCTACCACAATAATGTCTTTATTGCGAAGCCGACTTCCCTTTAACACCAAATCTGTTACTGCTCCGTTGGGTGCAATGACGGAATCCTCATGCAGACATTCTGTCTGTTCCACATAATATACATAATAGGAAGGTGCCAGCTTAAGAGCATCTTTTTCCTGCCTAGTATAATTTTGCACGCTCTTAAACTCTATAGATTCATCATACATACGAAGAACCCTCCGCAGTCTAGAGGATGCCATAGGTGTTGGGCTAACTACATAATCCGGCACATCGAAGTCCGGTGCGTAGTCAAAATATGTAACCATTGATTTTGGAATCTTTTGAAACTGTTCTCTGGATGGATTTGCCACATAAATCTGATTGTCCAGCCCTTCTACAACAAAGGGGTTATTCATCTTCTTGTTCTGGCACATCCTCAAATATTCCATTTTCATCGATTTTTCCCTCCATTGCGCTGTTTTCTAAATTGCATTCACTGACTTTGATTTTTACACCATAATTATCAAAAAGATTGGAATAGCTTACATTACAGTTTTCTACTTCCATATAGTCTATCTGTGACCGGAAGATTTCTAATGGCTTGTATATATCCTTTACACTGCCATTTTTTTCTCCTTCATAATGAAAACTTACGTCAACACATTTTAGCTGTTCTATAATACAGTTGTTCATTGTTATACCATAGCCTATACATTTCTCCATGTCCGTGTGGTAAAATCTACAGTTTTCAAAGGTAACATCTTTCAGGTCACATTTTTCAAACCTGCAATTTACAAACTGACATTCCACAAATTGACTATGCGTTAAATTAAGCTCCATAAATTCTTTTTTCCGATATACTTTATGCTGGTATTTTCTGTATTCTAAGGATTCTCCTTCTGTATGAAAGAAAATATCAATTTCAGGATATTCTGCATATATCAGCTTCTGACGGTCCATATAGTATCCATAGCTGATATAAAAATAGTCCGTTTTTAACAGGTCTTTTAAGGGGTCCATCGTATTTAAGGTATCAAAAGAATATTTTATGATTCCATAAATCAATGCATTTAACATACCTGTACTTTCCATCATGATCTGTTGGATTCTGGCCTGACTGATATAACGACTTACCTGCATTTCTTTTACATCAGTTTCCAGTCTTTTCCTATACTCTTCCCAATAGGTGAGAATCCACTGACAGGGAAAATTTTTGCTGAAAAGTCTGATGCCTAAAACTCCCATCTCTCCATATGCATCATATCTAAGTGCCGGTTCTTCCTTAAAAATAGAAACATCTAATAAAGAAATTTGTATGCACTCTACAGGAACCGGAAATTCATTCTGTCCAATGACTACACCCCTCAGAAAAATCTCTAAATTCTTTTTCACCTGGTCTGCCAGTTCCTGTCTATGTTCATTTAAATATTGAAAGGTCTGCTCTAAAAACCATTTTCGCTCTTTTGCATGGCAGGTTTCCATAAATTCCTGCAAATAATTGTGTTCCATCTTTTCCTCCGTCTGCTATGCAATGGTCACGTTGACCGCACCAACTTCGATTTTATCCGGTTTCATATCGATGTAGGATTCTGCTGTAGATATTATGATATTATTATCTGCCTGAAGGACCATTTTCTCATTTGCCATCACAGAAATATTGGTTTTAGAACATATATTAATATCTTTGTCACAGCTGATGGTGATTCCGTCTTCATTAGCAAGATTAATAAAGATTTTATTTTCTTTACAGGTGATAAAGATTCCTTCTTCTGTCATTAAAATTTCTTTTCCCGCCGGGGAACGCCACTTTTTATGTTTTGGGTTATCTAATGGTGATACGTTAACTGAGCTGGCAGCAAAGGCCTCACCTTCCTTGCCGGATGGGAAAAATACACGAACGGTATCCCCCTCCTCCGGCATGCAGTAAAATCCGCTTCCGTCAGAAGATGAGTATGCGGTAGAATATGGGAACCAATAGTCTCCTCCGCCGTCATATTCTGCATCAATATCTACCAGATGAACCTGCACCTTGTCCTTTTTTACTGCCTGAACGATCCCTGTGAACATTTTGCCGGAAACCGCTGCATTGGTGGTGACACCCACTCCGTTTGCGCCGCTTCCCAGAGCCTCTCCGCCGGAAACTGCTCCTCCGCTGGCAGACATCAAAGAATGCTGTGCCTCGAAGCCGCTGTCCTTGGCTACTGCCACTGTAGTGGTCAAAATACCACTTACTATAGTTGCTGACAGCGCTTTTACGCGTTCTGTCTGTCCCCCATAGCTTACTTTATCTCCCAGATACATATATTGCTGGGTTTTGATACTGGTGCCTCCGCCTAAGGTACTTGCATAATCATATTCCACATCTTTCAGCGTATAAGATTTTCCGGAAGATGGAAGTCCAATGGTAATGTTTGGCTTTTCTGTGTCTACATTTGCAAATACCGGTGCATTGAAATTAGCAGCAATTCTTCTGGTAAATTCCCAGTTGGTTTCACTGTACTGCATCACAATACTTCCAATAGCTTTATCAGAAACATTCATGGTCAGATTTGCCTGAGAACCGTAAGCTTCTTTTAGAATCTGTTCGTATGTTTTTCCTGTATTTTGAAAGCTTTTATTTTTCTTTTCTGTATCTAACAAGAAGCTTGTAGATTTCAAACTTAATTTTACCAATCCATAGGTTTCCTGTTTCTCCACACCAACACTGGCCACCAGACCACAAAAAATCACTGCCGGCTGACCTGATGCCTTTGTGGTTATTGTAATTTTTGTGGTTTCATCACATCTTTTTGCAAAATCTCCAGCTGCGGACAAAGGGGCTTCCCCTACTAATTCTGCTGTGGCATGCTGATTGATGGCATGTTGAATAGATAAACTGACTATCTTCGTAATCGGCGTTCCATCCACACTGAGATTTAAATATGAAATAGTTTCCATTATGCTTCTCCTCCCTCCAGAATCATTAGACTATCAATAGTCTCTTTTGCTATTTTTATATAGGAATTCTTATATTTAAGTGGGAATGTTACATTTCCCATCAAAAGCTGATTATCAATGCTTACATAAAACATTACATTGTATATACTCATATCTATGGCTGTGGAGATAAATTCCACAATTCCTATATGATATTTTTCTTCTTCCACCGTATGCTCGATGACGTTGGCATTCATTACCTTGGTCTTTGGACCCATTGCTTCCATAAGTTTTTTTGCCATTGGAACAAATTTCACCATTCCTTCGTCGGGAACCTGATGAGTGGTCAAGGAAAAGGAAAGCTGATAGAAAATATTTTCCCCTCCATATATATGGGATGGTCTGTTCCCTGCCGGATAAATATATTGTTTCACTTCATCCGCTAACGCAAAGAAATCTGAGGGCATCAGTACACTGATTCTTAGTTCGGGAATTTCCACCCGCTCATATGTTACCTGCCGTTGCATTATGGTAACGCTGCCATCAAATATGGATTGCTCCTTTTCTTCCCCTTTTATTTCCTTTTCCAGAATTTCCTGCTGCTCTTTTTGTATTCTTTTTTTCTCTTTTAATATTTCCTCATCCATGAACTGACTCATAGCAATCCTCCTAATCTATTATCATTCTCGATGATCTGCGTCGTACTTCCGGTTCCACCTTACCTTGTTTTATTTTTTTCAATACTTCCACCAAACCCTCATATATTTCCCGGTTAGTCAAATGGCTTACCGGTCTTCCCAGACGCACAGCAATGTAAGTTTCGATTACCTTTCGATTTAGGCTTTGCCCTTTCATATTCCAAATCTGCAGCAGGAAAGCCATATCTGCCCCATTGGTCACGTCAAATCCATTGGTTTCTTCTGCGAACTGATATAGCAGCTGCGGACATATGGTACTTTCTCTATAACCTGCGTACTCTGCTTCTATCATGTTTAAAGTGTCATAGGCTGTCTCATAATCCTGAAAATTTCTGTGTTGGGTTCTAAGAACTGCCCCCTTTTGTAATCGAAATCTTGCAATTTCTATGGCGGAGGCTTCCTGCTCTGTTCGTTCTGATATTTCTGCGTACATTTCCATTGTAGTAAACATAAGCTCTTTTGACAGTTCCCCAAATATAAGTTTTACTACATTCCAGGTATCTGTTGGCTGATATTGCAGGTTTATATTCTCTGTGATAAAACATATATTTCCCTTATAACTTACCAATCCCTTATGTATGGTCAGGATATGATCTGTTATGGTGATCTCACACCCATTGATAATTCCATTTCCATAACCTTCATAGGAAAGCTGAATTGCATCCACTGCGTACGCTTTCATGGAATCTAACATTTCCTGGGTTAGAATATTTCCTTTTTCAAATACAGGTATTTTTAATCCTATCATTCTTATCTCCTTAAAAAATCTCTATCTGATCTATTTCCAATGTCTGTTCAGCCTGTATCACTCCGAAATGCTTTTCGTGAAATATACGCATAGTATAATTCAGCGGCAAAAATAATTCCTCCAGTACCATAAGTATTTTCTGCTGAAGAGAGATATTTTTTTCCTGTATATATACCAAAATAACCATAGGCTGAATTTTGTTCCGATATACCACACAGTTATCAAGGATTCCAGTCACTGTTCTGGCAAACAAGTATACACTTGACTGTAACTGACTTTGCTGGTATAGGGTACGGGCCACGAAATGTTTTTTTTCTTTTGACAGATTAACAAAAATATCCCGCACATTTTCCCCATAAACTCCCCGCTCTACATCCTTCCAGTAATGGCGTATATAATATTCATTTCCTGTTACTCCCAAATAAAATTCCTGATCCACAAGATAATGGAGAATACAATCAAATAACAGCGTTTTATGTTCTTCTTTGATATTCGCATCAAACAGTAATTCAAAAACTTCCTCATATCGGTAGAAACTGTTAAAACTTACCTGGCAGGTCTGATTTTCTTCTATCTCTATGGATTCCTCGGAAACTTCATAGTAGGGACTAAAATATTCTGTCTGCTGATATCTGATTCTTTCCTGATTTTCATGCAAAAATTCCCACACTCTGTTCATAACAGCCAATCCTGCCTTTCCTTATGGTTTATGTCATAAACATATATATCCTTACATAATTTTTCCAAAACATTGGTATTCTCGCAGTTCCCACTGTAGACTGCTGACCACATAGCTAAGTACATCTCCGTTTAAATAGTTGCTCTTATCTACCGCCTCAAATACAAAGAGTAATCCCGGTCTGTTTTCTTGTACCTGCAATTCCTCCTGAATGGGTTCATCCATGGAATATGTATTGCTTTCTTTCCAGCCACTAGAATCTACTTTTTGTATTTCCCTAAACTTTAGATAGTCTTCCACTTGCAGTTTTCCTATCCACTTCCGAAGTTCTCCCAGAGTGCGTATCAGCATGGTATCCCTCTGTCCATCCCTTCCGTTGCTCATAAGTGGATACGCATCTTTATCGTGACATTGAATATCATTATGAATTTCCAATAGCTGCCAGCTGACCGGTTCCACTTCTTTACATTCAATACATAAATCTCCGGACTCTTTTCTCACATTCCAATATTCCACCTGATCATTTGCCACCAAATACTGACATTTTGTCTCCAGCTGGCTGCTATATATGATATGTGTAAAATTTATCTGATCCACTTCAAAGGCAGGATATGCACTGCTTCTAATTTTTCTTTTTCCGATATTCCATACCGGAATCATATCAAAAAGAATCTGTTCTCTGTATTCTTCAAAATCTATTTCAATGGATTCTATCACTTCTCCTTCTGGATAAGATGCTTCCACAATATAAACGTCTATCATTTTATGTATGAAAGGAGTTTGTAGTGTGCGCCATGGTATTTGATTGCGAAGAAATATTTCATACAGTTCTTTTATCTTTTTTCCATATTTCTCATTCTTTTTTAGAGTAAAGTAAGCCTCAAATTCTGCATCTGCAGTTCTTATTTTTCCTTTAAATCTCCTTTTTTCTTTCCAAAGACTCTGTAGTTTTTCAAATTCCATCTGACCATATGCGGAATAACAATAACATTCTTTCCGCTCTTTTAGACAAGCTGTTAACTCCTCCACCCTAATATAATGTTTCTCCAAATCCTCTTCTAATATGGGATACATAGTGTCTTCATAGGAAATCAATTTATTTTTGTGACAGATTGTTGTAATGATATCAAAGGAACTGCTCTCCTGATTGCTGTTCTCCAAGATCCGCTGTTCCAAATGTTGATACTTTTTCTCCATATACTGATAAAATGGAGAAAAAAGTGAATTCATAATAGTTCTTAAGTTTCTCCGCTCAGTATCATCTGTTATCTCAAGCAATCTGTCATTTATATATTGTTCCGGATCAAATTCACGTTCAAATACTTTATTTTGCAATGCGTACCGTCTCTCCCTTCCTACTCTTTTCAAACATCACAGTAAATGTACAAGTACTATTTTTCTCATCTATTTGGTACTCCATAGATTCTCCCTCTTTTAGTATTGAATTTATGGATTTCTGATTTTCCATCCATTGCATTTTAGTGTTTCCTGCCCGATTCTGAAAAAATTGTTTTATGAGATTTTCTTTGTAATCCTGAGTTACATACCGAATCACTCTTTGAATATAATTTAATGTCTGAATATGACAGATCTCATCAGTTATTCCTTTTTGATATGCCAGTGTTCTATCCGTACCAACCACAACTTTTCCCTGACAAGGTATCAGAACAACTCCCACTCCTTTTCTTTGAATTTCCTCTATTAATTCCGCAGGAAAGTTAAGAATTTCTCTTGCCATGGTTGTGGGGGTAACCAGTGCATGGTTTTCTTCTGTTATCCTATATGCTACTCCCGGTAGTTTATCATCAATATTTTTCTTACATTTACTATGTAAATATTTAGGGCACTGACAGGCAGCAAACAATCCCGCTGCAATATAAGATGCCTCTACTCCCAAACTATCTAACCATAATTTTTTCTCACCCTGAATGCGTATTTGTTCCGTTAGCTCATCATAAGCAGTACTATGACCTAATCTAAGCTGTGCCTGCTCTTTCGGAATCACCATACAGTTTGGATAGCAGGGAATCACGTATTCTAATTTTCCCAACCCTTCATATTCCTGCAGTGATTCCTGCCAATCTTTCATTCCATGTTGCTTTAACCACTGAAATGTAGTTTTATCTGAAACCTGCGGACTTACAAAGGTTTGAATTTTGTACTCTGCTAAAATCTGCAATAAAGCAGAAACTTCCTGACAAGTATTTGCCGGATATTGGATTTTTTCTCTTGTTCCCTGAAATCTTTCCCGCAGATTCTTGGCTTTTTCATAATCTGACAAAGCAATCCTAGGAATAATTCCATACCATAAGGTATTTTCCCCATAGTTTTTTTCATTGACTGTTTCTAAATAAATCTGTAGTCTTTTGCGAGCGTCCATGGATAAAATATCTTTTGCTGAAAAATTTGAGACGACCAAACTGGGATGCATTCCTTCTGAAATCTCTCCATACTGTTCAAAAAACATTTTTACACCCAGTAACTGTTCTAATAAAGGTTTTCCCTGAATCCAGAACATTTTTATGATATTGGAGTAATACTCTAAATATTTTTCATAAACAGGCTGTATTTCACATATTTGTTCCTTGGTTTTTATAGTTGGAAGCAGCATACAGCAGGACAGTAGTTCCTTATTATGAACAGGCTTCTGTTCTTCCATTACATGTTCTAAAAACTTTATATACTCTTGCTGTTCCCCTTCTGATAAATAGCGTTGTTTTTTGCGAAGGTTTTCTGAAATGGCAATGGGAGTGATTAAATTGGATGTATTTGTATCTGCAATAAAGCGATCCTTCCTGTTTTCCTCTTTTTCCTCTGTTATTATTTCATAGGCTTCCTGAAGAAATATTGTTAAAAGAAATAACCCTTCATTTTGCTTCGCAATGATACTTTCATATACTTTCTTTGCTTTTTCTGTCTGCTTTTGTTGAAATAATGTTATAAATTCCTTTCTCTTCCGGAAAAAAGATTTTCTATGATTTTGAGGTACAAGACGGCTAAGAATATAATTAAAATTTCTCAGCAAATACTGTCTGTTTTTCTTGGAATCCATTAATTCTAAAATTGCAGACAGCAATGAATTCTTATTATCTAATGTAATTTTCGAAATTTCATAACCTTCCATTTGATAACGCTGATAAGAGAAGCCAGCCTGGCAGTTAGATGTATTTAAATACATATAAATACCTGGTTCAAACTTTTCAATCAACTGCTCAAAAGACTGCACTTCCAGCTCCTTATGTATCTGCTGTACCTTTTCATCCGTTAAACTTTCCTGCTCCTTTACATCTCCAATCATTGTTAAAAGGCTTGGCTTATTCGGATTCATTTCTTCAAACAAAATAGTTCTATTAGTTTGTTCCATTTTCATGCTGCACCTCTATCTATTCAGTTTAACTCCCATAGGTATCAGTATTATTTCCAAAATAATCAATGCTGCTGCCGCAATCACTAATATTTTATAATACGCTGGTTTCCACGACACATTATCCGCCAGATAAGATTCTACGGTATCTGATTCCTGCCCATAGTAAATTTCTCCGTCTGTCCCCTGAAATACCCTCATACTTTTTACTGCCTTTTCCTTCACCGCGTTTTCCATTTCCTCTGTACTAAATACTTTTTCATAATATGTCAGTTTAAGATTCTCCATCTTTCCCACATATTTCACATAATAATTGGTGGTGGTGGTCACGCGTCTTCCGTTATAACCTTTCGTGTTTGTAATATGGGGAGCTGCGGCAGTAAACTCCACCATTCCCTTATCTGTTATGTCAGTAGTGATACCTTCCCGTTTATCTCTAATCTGTGTAATTACAAAAGTACAAAGCAACACAGTGATGGAAAGAACCACTCCCTTCCCTAAAATTTTTAAGATTACATGTTCATATCTGTGCAATTGTATTTTTTCCATTACTGCATTAATTGGCGGAAACATAACTGCACACACCAAGACTAACATTATTGTCCACATGCTAACGCTCCTCTGCTATTGTTTATGTTTTTTTCTCCATATTGTCACACCCACTCCTGCAAGCACAACCACAGCTGCTACTCCAACCGCTGCAGCTACCGCCCTCTTATTATGTATAAACCGTACCCAGGGATTGGTGGTGATGTATATTCCATTTACTTCTCTTACTAGTTCGTTTCCGGCGGCATCTGATGCCACGATACGAATGTTCTGTTCCTTTGTACTCTCTGACAGATGGAAGGTGTAATGTTCCTGTTCTTTGCTCTGTGTTAATTCCACTTCTGCGTCATTGACATAAACTTTTACATCTGCAAGTTTTAAGTTGTCCTGTATTTCCATTTCTGCTTCTAAGTCAGTCAGATTATAACTTTGCTCTGGTTGGAAATTTAAAGGCACAATCACCGGGCTGGTTTTATCCACACCAAACCATAATTCTGCACCTTCCTCCCCATCAGAGACATTTTCGTTATAGTTCCCTGCTCTGTCTTTGGAGGAAATGGATACCATATAGATGCCATCCTCTTTAAAATTATCTTCTGAAATGGTATAAGTGTACTGTTTCCAACTGCCGTCACTTACATTTTCTGTTCTAGTATAATCTTTTCCTTCTGTCAGCTGCGCTGCCTGACCATTCTTAGTCAGCTTTATTTTCACATCTGCTGCACTGATCTCATCTGCGTTGGTTTCCACAATAGAAATTGCCTGTGAGCTTTTTACATAACTGCCTGCTACTCTTTTAGCTTCTTCCTGAAGGGTATAGACGGAACCAAAACGATTCACAGAATACACTATAGTCTCTTCATGGGTATTTCCCGCTAAATCAAGTACGGAGGCAGTTACCACGTAGATACCATCGTTTTCCCTTACATGTTCCGGATTATGTAATGTCATCATACAAGTATCTCCGGTTGTCTCGGTTTCTCCAAAAGCTTCTTCCACTTTAATTACAGAGTTGTTCTGAGTTACCATATTTACCTGAGCTTTTAAGGTGGACACATCCAGATTTTCATCCCGGCATACAATTACCGGAGATACATCCTCTTTATATGCTCCTTTATCCTCCACGCCTTGAAAGAAAAGCTCCGGTTCCGTCTTATCAATAGAAAAGCTTTCTGCCTTCAATACTTCTGCTTCATTACCTGCCTTGTCGCTGTAAGCAATTTCAAAGGAATAGGTTCCATTTTCTGTAAAATCTATGGTGGCTTTATGTACATCTCCCTCTGACTGGAACGATGATATGGATGGGAAACTGCCCGTTTCCGCCCCATTAGCTGCACTGCTGGTTAGCTTTACCTTACTTTGGTCAAAATTATGTTCTTTGATGGTAATGGTGGCTCTTCTGCTGTCCTTGTAGTAGCTGCCATTGGAAGCTTCCACATCATCCCAGCTGATTTCTGTAACTGGTTTGGTTTTATCCACTATAAAGGTTTTACCCTGATAAGATTCTGCCTGATTTCCGGCACTATCCTCTCCAGTGACCTCTAAGGTATATTTTCCGTCAGTGGTAAAGGCCACTCTGGCTGTATAGGTAGTCTGGTCCGGAGCTGAAGTATTTTCTGCTTTTTCCCATTCTGTTACCGATGGAACTTCACCGTCTTCGTTGGTTATCTTCACCTGTACCTTAGTGGAATCAAAGTTTCGCTCTTTGACCACCAAGGTTGCTGTTCTGTCTTCTTTATAATATTCCCCTTCTCCCAGATAGCTTTCCTGTGCATTTTGATTATCATATGTGACTTCAATCACAGGTTTCTGCTTGTCTATACTTAACGTTATTTCCTTTTTGTATGTCATTCCCGCACGGTCAGTCAATTCCACTGCTACACAGATATTATTACTGTCATTGGCAATCTGTATTTGTCCTTCTGCCTCTGTCACCAGATTTTTATCCTTGGATACTACCTGCAGTAGATTGGGATCTGAAATTTTTCCGTTGGCATCCACCGTAATACTGCTGCTCTGATTGTTAGCGGAGTCTTGATTTGATGTAACATTCCATGTCACTTTTCCCAAGCCCATATCAGCATCCTTCACTTTTATTTTTGCTGTTACATTTTGGCTGTACAGTGGATTTCCATTCACATCTTTACTGTTAGTTTGTGGCAGAACGATCTCAATATCCGCCTGTTTTTTATGGTCTTTTTGCGTTCCTGTAATGATATATTGTAGTCTTTTGTATTCTTTACTGGTGTTTTTTACATTATCCGTAGCTTTCAGGTATACTACTCCGCGGAAGTTATCGGAAAGTTTAATTTTTGCCTGTCCATTTTCGTCTACTGCAATGGTTTTTTCAACACTTGTTTTACCCTCCTTATTGCCGCTGTAATTTACAGTATAATAGGTAATGCTTTTGATTCCTGAGCTTCCCATATCCTCCGCTGCAGTAACTAACAACTGTGCCGTTCCCTGAACAAAGTAACCGTAGGTATTTGCTGTTGTCAGCTTTCCGTTTCCCTCCAGTGAACCTGTACCAAACACTTCTACGCTTTTAATGTATGGTGATGTGGTATCTATATACACGGTCTGGCTTTTTGTTGTCACATTTCCTGCATGATCTGTAACCTGGATGGTGATATCATATCTGCCCTCTTCTCCCCCTTGGGAGGTTTTCTGAGGATTTGCCTGACTTGTACTGACGGTAAATTCTTTTCTGGTAATCACCCCTGACTGAAAGGCTCCATCGTTAATTGATTTTCCGTTATCCTCCTTCTCAATCTTTTTTCCGTTTATTTCTACCTCAATCTTCTGAATGCCTGCCAGATTATCTCCTGCTACTACCTGAAAAGTAATGTCCTTCTGATACCAGTTTCGTTTTTCTTTATCTTTATATGTATTTACGCCCTCTTTTTGTGCTGTAACGGACAGAGAAGGTGCTGTGCCATCCAGATAAATTCCCGGGGTATCCAGCAGGCTGTCTATCTGACCCATGGATTTTTCGGTAGTGTTGCCTGCATAATCTGTAGCGACGAAACGAAAACTGCTGTATTTTTTTTCTTTTTCTAACAGAAATACTGCCTTGCATGACTCTGTTCCAATTCCTTCTGTATGAACCGGTGTATATTGCTCGCCATCTACCAGTAAGGTCACCTGAGAGATTCCGGAAAATGCATTATTTGTCTTTATATCTGCTGCATTTACTTCAATACGGATTTTATCCTGAAAAAACATTCCAAAACTTAATTTGTTGCAGATAGCTTCTAAGGGGTTTTTCTTTTCATCTGTAATGCTGACACCACTAAACTCCGGTGCAGTGCTGTCAAACATTACTGTAAACCGATTATTTTCACTGGGTGAGGATAAGGTATTGCCTACCTTATCTTTTGCATAAATTATGCAGTTTCCATTGTAATCTTTGTATTTTTCCTTGCTGACCACCACTGTAATGTCATAGACCTGTTCAAATTCCGTACTTTCCTGTTCGTTCTTCTGCCATGTGATTCCATCATATTGAGGTGTATCATCTCCCTCCATTACATACCAGAAAACATCTTGCATGTTTTCCGGAAAACAATAATCTGTAACCTTTGCTGTAATCGTTATTTCCTTTTCCCACTGACTGCTTCTCCCGCCAGTAATCACTACCTTGGGTGCTGCCCTGTCTATATGTAATTCCAGTTCCGCTGGTTCGCTGATGTTTCCAAGGTAATCCACAGCATAAAGTCTGCATATTCCATGAAACTGGCTGATATTTTCAAAATTTAGCGTAATAGTGTCTGTGAAACTTGTCTCAACGGTGTCTGGCACCTGTCCTCCCGGAATGCTGCTTTCAAACTCTGCATATACTTTCTCCACGCCGATTCCGGCAATTTCCTGATCATCCGCCAGCGGATAGGACGGATCTTTTGCCTGATAAGTAAGCGTAAGATTTTCGGAACGCACCTGAGATATTTCTTCCAGTTCCTCCTGACTATAGGACAAGGTAATTTCCGGTGCCAGATTATCCCACACCACTGTAAGATCTTGGGACGCTTCAACCTGCCCCTCTAACCCCACCCCCAACATATATTTTTCTTGTATCATCATTGGCTGGTCATCGGCAAGATTATTTCTCCATATTGCTGTCCCATCCGGCTGCCATTGATATGAGGTAATATCATAACTACCATCTTCTGTTGAAGGATAGGAGCTTTCCTGCAGTTTCATCTGCCACTCTGCATGATCCACCAGATTTTCTATTGTTACAGGCAGAGAAATCTGAGTTTTGCCATAGATTACTCCGTCCTTCACTGTTGTAATAGCTGTCATATCAGGTACAATTTCCATTGGAGGCCGTTGGGTCGGTGCTGGTGTTTCCTCTGGGATGTTTGTTGGTGTCACTTCTTCTGAAGTTGCAGACTCAGTGTTGTCTACTGCTTCTACTTGTCCACCTATCTCCAGTTGCGCCTTCGTATTTTGCCGCTCTATTTCCTTTTCTATCTCTGCCTGCCTTGCGGGCTCTTCCTTATTTTTCTGCTCCGCTTCCCCAAGTTGCTTAATTCCTCCAGCATTTACCTGACTTCCTTTATCCACAGGCAGCATCATTGCCACAATCAAAACACTCATAACAATTGCAGTTACTTTATTTATGCTTTTTTTCATCAGTTTTTCCTGTCCTTTCTACTTACTTCATCCCATCAAAGAAATCCATTTCCCAACAATCATTTTCAAAGGCATAAAACTGCTCTTTTCCCACATACAGCTGTGCATTGATACGTTTCACCGGCAGTAGGAAGAAGCCCCACTGATCCTTCGCCGCAAATACGAAGAATTTCACCTCGTCATCCTCAATGGTATCCATGTCCGCCTGAGGAAGACACTCTGCATAATCCGGATGGCTGCTGGCAATTTCCCGGTAGGTAGTTTCCTTATATTCTTCCTCTCTGCTGTGATAGGTATATCTGTATTTCAGATTACCGGAACCATCCTTTAGAAATAGCTCCAACTGCCTGATTCCTCGGTGTCTTGACAGATATCCCCATGTCTGCTGCCTGTCAAGGCTGTATATCAACATTTTTTCTTCGTTTTCATGAGTATAACCGCTGACTGAATAAGGTATCGTTGGCATACGATAAATAAGATTTACGGTGGTGTATCCCATTTTGCGGGCATTGACATATTGGATAGCTACTCGCACACAGGTCAGCTTTAAATCCATAATGCTGGTTTTTCCCTTACTCTGCTGTTTAAATTCCACGCTTTTTCCTGGCACAAATTCTTTCAACGCCTCACGAAACACATCAATTCTGCAAGACTGACCTGTAAGCTTAATAATAGAAAAGTCTGACAGCGTCTTGTTCTGATAAAATTCATCGAGAAATTTATTCACAATCTCATAGATATCCGCCTTTAACAAAAGTTCAATTTCCTTAATATTAAATACAATATCCGGAAAGTTATGGTTGTACTTTAATTCGCCATCTTCCCGCACCACCAGATTCCAACGGTCGATTTTGGTAATGCGCAGGTCTTCTTCTTCTTTTTCATAGGTTGCCTGAAAACTGTTTCTCACTACCCCATCACTTTTATAAAATTTCTTTTTCATGCGCTCAGCAATGTCAAACAAGAAATAAAAGTTATTCTTTACCATAAAATACTCATCTCTTGTGTGATTCTCATAATTTTTAAACATAGTGGGAATCACCTGTTCTGCCTGACGATATTCCTGCTCTAGCTTTTTATAAACTTCCTCCTTTCCAAATTCGTCCACAAAGCGGAAAATGTCTTCCGATGCCACCGGAATCAGTTCATCAATATGCAAAAGCCGCTGACCGCTATAATGCCTTGCAAACATTATTTTGATATACTGCATAAAACGGTAGGTAATATTATTGCCGCCAAAGTTGGTATCTCCATTTTCATAGGTGGTCTGTATGTCTACCTTGTAGGATACATTGTCATTGGAAATCGAGAAGTCACAGGAAGACAAATCTGTGGTTCCGCCTCCGCAGTCGATAATTAATGCCGAAACCACTTCTCCGTCGTAATAACGCTTTTTCTCAATCAGATTGTGAATGGTATTATAAATTACGGCACTGCCTTCATCTAACATTTGGTCTGCTTCAATATTGTAATCATAGAGAAGTTCCTGAAACATTTTATTAAACTGAAGTTTCTGCTTTACCGGACTGGTTAAGTGCAGATTTTTAAATCTACATTTGAAACGCTGCTCTGCACAGTGAATCACGTACAGCAGATAACGGCGAATAATCTCTCCTCTGGCTATCCTGCCGCTGTTGCCCTGCTTATCTGTTACCTCCTGCATCTGCTCATAACTGTTGACCCACCGCTTCATTTCGTAAAAAATACTAAAGGACTCATCGTAATATTTAATCTGTGTGTCCTTTCTTGCATCATATCCAAAATGAAATTCAATATGCTCCGGATCAGAACAATCTGTAACACAGGCAACTGTAGGCAGCAGCGGAACCCATCGTTTTTCCCCTTTGGTATGGTCTAAAAACTGTACTTCATTTACAGCATCCAGTTTTACGGTGCCATTTAAAATATCATTGTCATCTGTTTTGTTAATGTAGCCATAGTCCAGATAAGTTCCTGCGGTGGTATTAGATGTTCCAAAATCAATAGAAAGAATAGCTTCTGTTTCTTCCACATCACGAACTTCCAGATCCACCAGCGGAATTTTATAATAATTTAAGGCTGCAAAAGGCTTTTGAGGAATATCGTAGTATGCGTTATATAGATAATCTGACTCTTTTTTTTCAAAAAACAACAAGTAGTAAAATTTATGCTCTGCTAAATAAATGGGCTGGCTTCCATCCCGCTCCAGAAAGAATCTTGGCTGCTCTCCGCCGTCACTGATCAAGTTCAAAATACTGCAGATTTTTCCTTCTTCACTGGTAAGCAGTACATTGGATTCATAAATCCGGTTTATGGTAGTTTTGCTGATATCATTTCTTTTGCTTCTGTCTATCTCTACCTCATATGCATCAAATAGTGACAGATCCAATCCTCTATACAAGATTAATTTAGCCGGATTCCGAATCGTTCCCTGATCTTTTAACAGACTGCCCTTTTTCCGCTTTAACACTTCCTCTAACCGTTCTAAACCTCCCTCCTTCTCCTTCCTTATTAATAAGGCTTCCCTTTCCCCCCGATACCGAAGTATGGTTTCTATCAGTTCATATCTGTTTAAAGGATTGGTAATCCCTTTAATAATGGTTTCCTTGGTGCAGATTTCCCTGAGCTGATGGGTGGTCATTTCCTCCAGTTCTTTTCTCTGGTATGTGTTTTTGGATTTTCTATTTTCCTGTGGATTTATGTATAATGTATAGGACTGCTTCGCCATATCTTCCTCCTACCTACTCTTAGCCTGCAATCATTCCCGACATTTGGGTGATGATATTATTGACTCTGGTGGCTTCCGATGTCATTCCTGCTTCTTCGTAATACTTTCTGGCATCATCGAAGTTTGCCAGCGCATGCCCATAATCAGCTCTTGCCAGATATTCTGCTGCCGACAATAAAGCTGCCAATGCTTTTTCCGACGCCTCAGAGGTGGGACCGCTTTCCGCTGCGCTGACTTTACTGTCCATCTGCGCCATCATGTCAGTATTTCCTGTCTGTTTATACAACTGCTTTGCCATATCATAATTTTCCTGTGCTGTGTCATAGTCACCGTTAGCTAATGCCTCCGCCGCTGCTTTTTCGTACTTCTCTGCCTCGTTTTCCAATTCTTCGTTGGTCTGCTTGTCCACCTTATTATTGGCATCCTCAATACGAATATCCAACTCTGTAATTCTGTCTGCTGCATCCTGATTTCCATAATCATCTTTGGCTGAAGTATAGAAATTTCTTGCTGTCTGAAAGCTGTTTAGTGCCTTCTGATATTCCCCCTCCTTCATTTCTGCTTCACCCTCAGCCTTACTTTCATCACCGTTTTGTACTGCCAGGTTTCCATTGGCGGTTTTCCCTTTTTCTTCCGCAGCATTCTTTTCTGTGGTGGCATCAATATCGTCTGCCAGAGCAGCCGCTTCTGCAAATCCCTTTGCCGCTTCTGCATAATCCTTTTCTGCCATGGAAGTCTCCGCCTGCTGCATCTGGTTAGCATACTTTTCTAAAGTTTCTATATCACTGGAAAATGATACCTTTTCTTCCTGCTTCTTTAAGGTTTCCAGTTTTTCCACGGCTGCACTGTATTTACTATAGGACTTTTTATATTCCCCTTCTTGAAAGGCGGTACGTGCTTCACTAAGGTTTAAGGACATCTTGTAATACAGATTCACCAGTTGTATCTTCTGATAATTTTTTGAGGATTTCCATACTTTTACCTTTTCGGAGGCCGTATATGCCTTTTCAAATTCTTCTATTGCCATATCATAGCTGTCTTCTTCCATGTAGCCCACAGCATTCTCAAGAGACTTATTCATGGTTTCTAAATTACTTTTATTTTGGTTATACCTTACCAGCCCAAGGGTCAATAACAACACCAAAAAGACGCTGCAAACTGCTGCTGCAATTTTGATGTATTTCTTTTGCTTTCCTGATTTTGGATTTCTATATATTTTATCTATAAAAATACTGACTATCGTATAATTTTCTATAATATCCTGCTGACTGCTGAGTATAACTTCTTCCAAACCGGTACATACTTCTTCCGGGTCACTGACGCCCTCTATAGCATCCAACAGTTCTGCATTTCCTACACTTTCCCATACTCCTCTGGTATAGAGAACAAATATATCGCCATCTTCTAATTTTCTTTTTTTATATGTAACAGGCTTAAATCTCCCTGATTGTCCCAAATAACAATACAAATTATGTCTTTCTTCATGTGATTCGATCTGATCCATGGGAATATCCCCTTTATCTGCCATTCCCTGACTTAAGGAGGTATCTTTTGTCTTCCACTTGATATTTCCATTGCGAATACCAAATAATCTTGTATTTCCTGCACTGATCCAAAGAGCTTTTTTGTAGTCTGTCAGAAGAATTACCATGCTGACCTCTAAACGTGCTTCCTTTGACTCACGATGCAGCTCATTGTGTGCCACCTGCATATAGTGCTTTGCCAATCTTTTACTGCAGCCCGGATTTTCATGAAACGCTGTGATTACCGATGTTACTGCAATTTTGGCACTTTCGCGCTTTGAATCTTCATCAATTCCATCCGCAATACAGTAGCAAGCATAATCTTCTAATTCCACAAAAGCAAAATAATCCTGATTTTTAATATAACACCCGGGTTCTGATATAAACTTAGTCCGAAATACTGAATTTTCTTTACGCATATTTATCCTTTCTTCACTGACAATACAATAATGGTGGCATTATCCTTGTTTCTTACATCTTTTTCTTCTACCGCCCGAATGATTTCCTGCGCTGTTTTATGTGCACTCATTCTCTTTGCCAATAATTTCTCTAATTCTATCTGACTTAAGGCTTCTACCCCATCTGAATAGATAAGTACTTTGTCTTTTTTCTTCAAATAAATAGGTCTGTCTGACTCATCTGCCTTTTGAAATCCATCATATCCTACATAATTTACAAGACGCTTGTCTACCGGTCCGCCCATGGCTTCTTCTCTTCCTATTGCTCCGGCAAAATACTGATCCTCCAGCCAATTCTTTACATTTTCCTTACGATTCACCATGATCAGTCTGCCATTGCGAAACACAGCTATATTACTGTCACCTACCGATGTCCAGTACATTTTATTTTCCTCAATTACTACCCCTACTAATGTGGTTCCGCCCTTAGCCTCTCCAAATTCATCACGGATTCTCTCGTTGGCCAGTACTGCTGATTTTTGAAAGAAATAGCTTACATTGGCCAATACATCCTGTTTCATAAATTCATCTAAATAAGTATCTACTGTAATTTTGCTTGCCAAATTACCATTAATATAACCGCCGATTCCATCTGCCACCACTGCCAGAACACATTCTTCTTTCATACTTGTTCCAAAAGAATCATCCTGCTTTTCTCTGGTTCCTATGGTCTGTGCATTGCCTATATCTAAGGAAACTCCTCCCGCTATCTTTACATTGGTACTGACCTCGCCGTGCTTTATGTACCAACAGACACTGATGGTAATCAGAATACACACACAGGATATAGCTAATGCCAGTATTACATATGGATTTGTAATAATCTCTAATACCATTATTCATCCCTTTCCTGATTCTGCTCTCCACTCCACTCAAAATGCTCTCCGCACAATGGAATAAAAATAAATTTTGACTGCCCCATTTCAATTACTGAAAATGCCTGCAGCTCCACCGGAGAATATACTGCCTCTCCATTCAGATATGCCAATCCGGAAGAATCCCCCGGCAGCAAGTATGTATTGCGGTTCTTACTGTCATAGGAGATGGCTGCATGATTAATTCTTGATATAGCATTATCTCCTAAAATCTGAATATGCATATTGTCGGCCCGACCAATAAAATTTTTTCCTGCCCTTATTTTAAAGTCTTTTCCATATTGCGCCCCTTCAATGCAAACCAGCCATCCTGTTACCGGATCCACATTTTCATCTACTCCGGATATGGATAATGTCTTATCTGGATCATCCAGCATAAGCCTCTTGCTATTTGTAAAATCTCTTCTCTCCAGATTTGTATTACAGTAGGGACAAGTATCTCCATACTTTCTGCTACTGAACATATGACCATTTTTACATCTATTTAAACTCATAAAATAAATCTCCTTATCTTAATTGCAGCATAGTGTTGGCAATATAGATAATGTCTCCTACGCCTAATTCCACTGTACCCACTAATTTCAAATCTAATATGGCATTGCGGTTTATTTTCTTTACTCTGGTTCCATTTTTCGAATCTATATCATCAATGCACCAGCCATTTTCCGTATAATTCAACACTGCATGCTGTTTTGAAATCATCTGTGCAAATGCGGAGCCGCTTAAATCAATATCTACTGCTTCCTTCTCTGTTCCTTTTCCTATGACCATGGCGGATTTTCCTACTAAACTCCATTCTGTCAGAGCAGTTCCTTCTTCATTAATTAGCACAATGGACTGGATTCTTCGTTTTGTCCTGCTTGCAGTTTCTTTTTGCTGTTCGTTGTTTCCTTTTGGTGCCTGTTGATCATCCTTTTCCCTTACAATTCTTGCATTTTCACTTTCCATAGGCTTTGGTACGGTATCCTTTCTCGCCGCCGCCACATTGCTGTAATCTTCTATTTTGTCTTTTCCTAACAGATTGATAAGCAGGCTGTACAGCAATATTCCAATAAAGCACAAAACTGCAAGTACTATTTTCAACCATAATTCCCAATCTTTCTGATAAAATATCAGAATTATAACAGCCCCTGCCATTCCCCAAAGAATTCTCTCCAGAGCTCCTAAAATTTTATTTTTCATAATCCTTTATTCTAAACTCCTTTTAAGTAGTCAAAGGAGAAACTTTTGTTTCTCCTTATCTTTTTTTACCTATTAATTGCTATAACCGCCGTTAATAGTTACATCTTTTAATTTGTCTTTTTTCTGTCTTACTACCAGTTTAAAGGTACCTACACCTTCCGTGTCTCCGTACACTTCATCGTACTCTACTACAAAAGCGTTTTTCAGTTCGTAATTTCTTACAACCTGTCCTGCTGCAATCACATCTACTGTAACAGTACGATAGCAGTCTGACTTTTCTGCCGGAACCATAGACCATAATGCCAGATCTACTGTTTCCTCTGTGCCGTCATCTAACATGGTTAATACTTTACCTGTAATTGTCATGGTGACTCCCATATCTGTAGTTTTGGCATTAGAATCCTTTGGTGTATCCACCTCAAAATCAACTGTCTGTACAGTTTCTACTCCCAAACTGGTTCCGCCTACTTTAACAATAAATCCCATCTCTTATTCCTCCTATTCTGCTGCAAATCCACCCTTGTATGCCACATTGGTATTTAAGTCTTTCTTCTGTCTTATCAATAGACTAAAGGTTCCAACACCGGTAGTGTCACCGAAAACTTCTTTGTAATCAACCACATATGCACAATCCATGGTGATTTCCCTGACTACCTTACTGCCGGATAATACTTCTACTACCACTTTGCCATAGCTGTTTAATTCTTCCGCCGGAATCAATGCCCATTTTGGAAGCTTTAAAGTAGCATCTGCTGCTGCTCCGCCAATAGAAGCAAGAATTTTCCCCTTGATCAACATACTCATTCCTAAATCGGTGGAACGGGCATTACTGTCATTTGGCGTGTCTGTAATAAAAGTAACAGACTGGACTGCTTCTAAGCCTAGTTCAATTGTTTCGTTTGCTTCGATTTTTACTCTAAATCCCATCTCGGATCCTCCCTATAATATATTTAATTAACGAAGCTGCTGCTCCGGTAATTACATTTGCCCTGCTACCCCTTAGCCGAAGATGTGGCTTTTGTAACAGACACCCTTAAATTCTTCACATTGCCATTAAATCCTAAGCGGATATCGCATGTATTGGTAGCTTCGTCTACTACGCAGTCTAGCTCGTCCCCTTCCTGAATAATGGCATTTACAAAGCTGTTGTCATTATTCCATAAGGAACGCTGGCTCTGTGGATGATTGCTGAAAAATTTCACCACATTTTCCTGTTTAAAGTCATTGCTCACATAACGTAAAATTCGTTCCACATAGGTACTCATCATGGTTTTATATAGAGAATCGTAATTATCATCTACCATAGCCATGGTTCTTGCCTTGTATACGGTTATATTTTTAATTTCTTTTCCCTGTATCTGGCTGTTTTCAGAAGCAAATACAAAGCCAAAGCCCTTATTGTTAATAGAATTTTTAATGGCATTTGTAAATCCGGTAATTTCCTGTGACATGGTGGTAGTAGTCTTTAATGAGTGATCCCCTGCTTCAATGTCATACCGGATACCCGGATACTTTGGTGTTACATTTTTATAAAATTCCTTTAAATATTCAGGACACTGGTATGCCGCCACAATACCTGCTGCAATATAAGCTGCACCGATATAGACGCCTTCAATCCAAAGCTTCATAATATCTTCTCTCGCCTTGGATAATTCCACGCCGCCATCCTCATTGATCTCCATTCGATTGTCCAACACCACACCAGATTTTTCTTTGGGCACAATGGTAAAGTTTGGCAAGGCACAAGATACAAATTCGCTGTAATCTTTCTTTAACAGCGGTGCACTTTTTTCTACAAAACTGTCAATTCCTGAAGTTGCTACATAGTTAAAGGTAGTATTTTCGCCTGTCTGGAAATTGAAAAAGGTCTGAATTCGGTATTCCTTAATGGCATCTAACAAAGAAGTCAGAGATTCCATAGTATTGGCACCACTTTTTTCTACCTTTTCATTTCCTTTGAATCTTTGTCTTTTGATTTTTACGCTGCTGGTAGCCTCTAATTCTACCTCTGGAACAATGGCAAGCCATACAGTATTCTCGTAGTCATTTTTGGTATTAACCGTATTCAGATAAGTCTGTAGGCGATTAATATTCATGGCACTGACCATCATATCTAATTTCACATTAGTGATCAGAAGGCTTGGCCGCATTTCTTTATTTTTGGTGGTGTATTGTTCGAAGAACATGCGGATTCCCAGCAGCTTTTCTACCAATGGCTTAACTGTTTTTACAAAGTCATCCTTTGCCTGCTTGTAAAATGCAAGGTAGGTATTATAATTCTGTACCTCTAGCTCCACATTCACTTCATTGTTGGTAACTGTAGATAATGGACAGAATGTTCGGACTACAAGACTTTTTACATAATCTGATGGTTCTTCATTCACAGCCTCATAGTCTTCTTCAAAAGCAGAAATCAGTCCTGCATTGGTATTGTCGGCAATGGCAATCAATTCATTTTTCTTTTCCTTGGGTGCTTCTAAGACCTTTAATTCTCCGTTTTCGCCCATGGACAACACACCAAGCTTCAATGGTTCTTTACTCTTTGAAGAAGTGTTCTGGGAAAATAACAGACGGGTCTTAATGTCCTCGATTGCCAGCGGAAGCATAGCCATAACATTATTGTAATTTTGGCTGGCCTCCTCAAATTTGTAGTTTAATTTATCCCCGATGTCTAATTTCTTTGGATCTTCATCTTCTAATTCCTCATATTTTTCATAGAGGTAATGAATCTCCTTACGTGCCTGCCGAATGTCATTCATAACTTTTTTCGGGGATATCATATCTAAAATATTTTCAAATTTAAAATCAACATTTTTTAATCCCTGGGCACGTTTTGTATCAATCAATGTAAATAGCATATTTAAAAAATCATTTTGATTATTTAACGGGATTTCCGTTACAAATTCCTCCGGAATGTTTTCCGGTTTTTCTAAAGTATAAAGTACACTCTGTGTTCCTGCATTGAAAAAGGAATATACCACTGGCTCAAATTTTTCTAAAAATTCATCAAAGCTTCGTACCAGCAATTTTTCATTAATCTCCTGAATTTTTGCATCGTCTAAACTTTCTACCTCTTTGGCATCTCCTACAAGTGTTAATAAATTCAGCTTTTCCGGATTAATTTCCTCAAAAAGCATGGTTCGGTTTGTTTGTGTTATTACTTCCATGATTTTTTCCTTTCTTTGTCCATATTCTGTATTATTTATGTAATGATTCCATCTTCCTTTCGGCAGTTGAATCATATGCTTTTAAGATACGTTTAAGTTATTACAGTAATTTTTCCAACAGCCAAAGAGATTTCCAACGTTTCCGTTTTTCTAATTGAACAGCCCTGCTGACTATGAAACGCATCATTGCCGACACCTCCACTAATTCTTCCATGGGCTGCACCTTTTCTCCTCTGATTCTGTCATCTGCTGCTGTCATCTGAACCCCTGTAAGAAGATAATATAACAGAGCTCCAATACTGTAAGTATCTGTAACTGCACTGGAGATTTCTCTTGTGTAAAGTTCCGGTGCAGAAAATCCTCTGCTTACAAAGCTGACCTGCAGATCCTGGTTTTTTTTATAACAAGCCGAGCCAAAATCTATAAGAACAATTCCCCCATCTTCTCTGAAAATAATATTGGATGGCTTGATATCTCTGTGAAAAATACCCTTTTTATGTATGGCGCGCACTGTTTTTATTAAGGTATGCATGCTTTCTTTCAAAGGAAAATTAATTTCTCTGTCAATCATTTCATCCAGGCTAATCCCCTGAATAAATTCCGTAACTAGATATATGGTGTTATTTTCCAGAAAGTCATCTTTATATTTTAGAATCCTGCCTTCTTTTGTTTCCTTCAATTCCAAAAGCTTCTTAACAATTTCACACTCCTGTTCAAAGGCTTTATATGCGCTGTCAAAGGTTTTCTCATATCGCTTTCCTTTGCATATGACTGTTTTGCCATCCATATCCCTGTTGGCGTAAAAATAAGGACAAAATTCTTTGACTGTCACTGTTTCTTGGGTATTGCAATCTGTTGCCGTATAGAGAATTCCTGCGTGTCCCCAGTAATACACTTGATGAATCAGGTATCTGTTATTCAATTTACTGCCGTTTTGTAAGGCAATATCATATACGTCCATTTCCATCTTTGCTCCTTACAGTGTATACTTAAGTTCCAATTCTGAAGAATTCTCTGCAAAACTCACATAAACAGTATCTCCCACATGTATTCTAGTGGGCTTATTGGGAAATATATTTTCTTCTCCCAGAAATACTCCCCCTTCCATGCAATGAACCAGCAATAACTGATGGTTCTTATAGGGATAAAAACATAGTCTGTCAAGTTCCGGCAAATCTTCCCGAAAATCCGCTCCGTGAAACAATTCCTTTAAGGTAACTCCTTCATCGGGATATTCTTTCAGCTGCCATACCAAACTTACAGATTCATTTTTACTTTTCAAATCAATAAATTCCCCTGACAGCTGCCCTTCAAATTGTAAATAATTCTGTTTCTTATCTTTTTTAAAAAACAGGTAAACTATACCCAACATACAACCTACTGTTGCACAGAATATAATCAACACGACAATACCAATATTAGGTGCTGACTTTTCCTCTTGAACCGGAAGATCCGTTACAATAACAGGTTCCTTGGTTATGGGAGGAGAAGGGGCCAAAGATAGTATGGGAGTGGGCTCATCACCTCTTACCTCTATCATATTCAAGATCATCTTGGCCCCAGGGCTTCCCTGAAATGTGAGCTTTAGTGAAGTCTCTTGCGGATCATTCCATTTCATAATGGCATATTTTTGTGATTGTAATATTTCACCTGCGTTATTCTCCGCCTGAATCTGGTATAGCTCTCCTGTACATAATATATTTAAATATACTTTTTTCGTATTTTCTCCCTTTAGTTCTATTTGTTCTTCTTGAAGTTCGCCACTAATATCAATTACTTTCGTTAAAGTGTTCTGACCCTCTTTATAAGAATATATAATCTGATTTATAATCTGATTTAATTGCAGGGGACTTGCGGCTATATGTGTGGTTCCCTGCGTGTTTGCAGAAATAATGGCAAGGTAATCTGTATCTTCTAAATACTCGTTAGCAAAACCTATGGTATGAACCGCAATACTTTGTCTTTCTGCCTGAGCCACCGCCTGATTCAAATCTTCTTCGGATTGCTCTAAGGTTCTTCCCGTGGTGCTCTGTTCTAAATCCGTCTTTCCGTCTGAAAGAAGAATCACCAATTTTTCTCGATTTTCTTCCTGAATGCCTAACATTTCTACCGCCCGCTTCATGCCAAGGCCTATATCTGTTTCTCCGCCATATTCAATGGCATCTACCATATTCTTTAACTGCTGGCTCTGTTGCTGTTCGCTTAAGTTTGTTAATTCAAAACTATAAGCAATAGTGTCATTATATGCCACCAATCCAATCCGGTCATTTTCATCACAGATATCTATCATCATTTTAATAGCCTCTATTGCCGTACGGTTTTCATCCGTTTTTTTCATAGAACCACTAATATCCAGTGCGAACACAATATCAATTTCTTTTTCTGTTTTTTCTGCCGCCATAACCATGTCTGTTTTGTGGTTAAGGCAGAGAAGAATGCATAGTATGAATCCCATAATGCGGCGGCCGTATTTTTTTCTTAACCTCATGTTATATCCTTCCTGCTGCTACTTTGGTGTAAATCCAAAGAAATCTGCGAATTTCCCGCTTACATCGGCAAAATCCATCTGTCCTGCCTTTTCCTTTCTGGATTTCTCTTTTCGGAATGGTTCTCCCATAAACTCCTCAAACATTTGGTCGAATTTTCCAAAATTCATTCCTTCATATCCTTTTGTATTCTGTCTTTGCTGCTTTGTATGGGCATGGCTATTCTCACTGTGCTGTCTGCCTGCTCCGCTGAGCTCCTGATCTAATCTGCTTCGCTTTTTTTCATCTGAAAGAATCTCATAAGCCTCATTGATTTCCCGAAACTTTTCTTCTGCTTCCGGATTTCCTGGATTCATATCCGGGTGGTACTTTTTTGCCAATGTACGAAAGGCTTTTCGGATTTCCTGCTCATTGGCATTTTGGGAAACACCAAGTGCTACATAAGGATTATTTTTGTTCATTTGCTCTCCTCCTACTGCTTTAACAACGCAGTAACATTTTCTTCCTGATAGACGGATATTTCGTCTTTTACCAGCTTAAATTCCACTTCTGCCTGCTTTACAGGGATATAAGAAAACTCCTCTAAAAGTTTGGTCTCATCCTGTATCTGAGCATCTACCAGCTTTTCTGTGTCTCCAAGGAGCTCTGTGGTATTTTTCTCCGGTTCTTCATCCATTGGGAATGAAAATCTGTTCACATATGCTGCCGGCTTTTCATTTAATTTTTCAACTTCTTTTCGTTCCCGCTGTCCAGTCAGTTCCTGCCAGACTGCAGGTATCTGCAGCTTCCACAACAATATCAATGTGATAATCAGCATGATCACAAATACAATAAAACCAATACGGGATACCGTTTCCCAAAATCCTATACTCATCTTCTTCTCCTAATCTGCGTACAACAATTCCACCATTTCCATTACTTCATCATAACGGCTGATAATGTATGATTTTATTTCCTGTGTCTTTTCTGTATCACCGGGAACACCTTCCTCGCTTTCTTTCATCTTTCTTAGACAGCTTTGAATTTCTTCTTTGGAAATACCATCTGACATAAATTTACGCCCGTAATTTTCTATGGAATTAATCAAAAGCCTGTCAAATTCCAAAATAACAATATCACTTTCCTCCTGAGTAATTTCCTGCTGCAATAAAGTCAGTGAGTAAAAGTACGGCTGGTATTTTCCTTTGTCGGCCGCTTCCTCCATATCCAGAACAATATCTCTGTTAAACACACCAATCTGATGGTAAATTTCAGCCATCTGATAATATTCAGCATCTTCATCAGCTAAGGATATAACATCTTCAAACCATTTAATGGAAGATTTCATTCTGGTCATTTGATTATCTTCGCCGGCATTTTGTGCTCCGTAATCATAGTAATACCAGTATAATTTTCCTACCTCAAAAGCAAGGCTTGGATACTCTTTCTTTTCCTTTAACACAGTGAGGTTTTCATTAAGTTTTCTAGCTAAAACCTCCTGTTCCTCAACGCTAAAGCTGGCATCTTCCTTATATAAGTCAATCAATTCATAATATCCCTGTAATTCTTCCGGCTTTAAATCAATAGCATTCTCGTAATACTGTGATGCCTGTTCTTTGTCAACACAGCTTTTAGCTTCTTCCAACAGATGATCATAACTTTTGTTTTCTGCATTTGCCTTCAACAACTGTCCAGTAACGCCCAGCAGACAGGAGCATAAAGTGAGAAGGGCACATGTGCCAAAACAGATCATCTTTTTTTTCAGCCTCCGCACATAAGCATCATCCACTTTCTCATAATTTTCTAAAGCGTACATTAGCTCTCCGCAGTTTTGATAGCGGTCTTTGGGATTTAATTGCGTGCATTTCATGATAATCTTCTCAAAACCTGCCGACAGTGCTGGATTCCAATAACGTATAGGATAAAGCTGATATGGCGGCTCACAAGGATTCTTTCCCGTTACTAGATGATATAATGTTACGCCAAGACAGTAGATATCCGTCCTCCCGTCTGTCTGCCCTTTTCCGCCAAACTGCTCCGGAGCGGCATACCCCTTTGTCCCCAGACTGACCGTATCTTGTATCTGTTGCTCTTTATATTCTCTTGCTATTCCGAAATCAATTAATTTGACGTTTCCACTGGGAGTGACCATGACATTTCCCGGTTTCATATCTCTATATATGATAGCCGGGTCTCTTGTATGTAAATAATGAAGTACACTACATAACTGCTTCGCCCACTCGATTACCATTTCTTGGTTTTGGGGTCCATATTTTTTCAATATGGTATGCAGTGTTTCTCCTTCTATATAATCCATTACAATATAAATTGTCTGATTTGTTTCAATAATATCTACAATTCTTGGAAGGGACGGATGATCTAATTTTTTCATAAGATTGGCTTCTGCAATCAGCCCCTGAACCACTACTTCGTTTTCTTTATCGCTTTCTTTTCTGCGCAGTTCTTTGATTGCCCATTGTTTATTTAAGCGCTTATCCATGGCAAGATATACTCTGGACATACCGCCTTTTCCAATCTGCTTTAATACTTCATATTTTCCGTCAATTACAGAACCAATTGCCGCCATGTGGTCACCTTCCTTCTGACTGTACTGTTTTTACAACTATCGCTGTAATGTTATCTTTCTCGCCTCGGGATTTATTCATTTCTATGATTTCCTCAAGTCTTTGCCGTATTTCTTGTTCTCCTGCAAGATACTTGGGTGCTAAAATACACTGTAATTCTTCTTTGGTAACATTATGACGAAACCCATCGGTACACAGCATATATACCTCTTCCGGATATATTCTGCGGACGCTGTAATCCGGCTCCACACGTTCTAATACGCCAATACACTGCAACAACATATTTCGATTGGGATGATTCTGCGCTTCTTCTTCTGTCATTCTTTGCTGCTTTATTTCTCTTGCCACCCAAGTATGATCGGCAGTAAGCACTTCTGCTTCCTGCTCAATCCTATACAATCTGCTGTCTCCCACATGACAAGACAACAACATATATTCGTCCACCAGCAGTATTGCTGTCAAAGTAGTGCCCAACTTAATGTTCTGCTGTTCGCCATACTTAAGAATCTTCTTATTTTCCTGTTCTATCAATGCAGACCACTCTTTTTTCACCTGCTCTATCTGAAAATGAGGTATCAATTTAGGCAGGCATGTTTCAAACCATGTTTGAAATGCCATTACAACACTGGCACTGGCCACTTCTCCCTGCTCCAGCCCGCCCATACCATCACAAACAACAGCCATTACAAGATTACCGATGGCTGTGGCGGCACTTTTAATGCAATAGCTGTCCTGATTTACTTTTTTCACTTTGCCTATATCTGACTTTGCTGCCACATAGAAATCCATATGTCTAAAACCCTTCTGTCAAAATTTAAAAATAGAATGTAAATTCTTCGTTTGATAATTTAAACTTTGTTCCATTATGTATTTCAACAAATTCTTCAGGCCGTATTTCTCTGCCCTCTACATAAGTTTTATTTGTAGAGCCTTTGTCACTCAAAAAATAATGCATGCCTCTTTTTATAATCTCTGCATGCTTTCTGCTTACTGTAGTGTTTCCAGGTATTGCATAATCCACCATAGATGCATCTTTTCCCATAGAAAATACATCTTTGCTGACAGGAATTTTTTCCCCGCTATTCTCATTTACTAAAAAAGGAATTTTGCCTGACAGAGCTGCCCGACCGTATGCTGCCTGTAAATTTTCTGCCATAGCTATGGTGTCGGTATCATTCCAAAAACTGCCGTCTAAAATTCCTGTGTCTTCTATATTTTTTTCCTCACGCTCGTTATACGCTTCTTTTTCCTCATACTCTGCCTCATCCGCTCGGGCAATGGTTTCATAATAGTCCATCTTCGGCATATCCATATCGGAAACATTTTTCTTTGTTGTTACGGGAGATTCCTGAATCATACTGAAAATCACTTTCTCAAAGTCTGCTATATGAAAATTTTCTTTTCTCTTATTATTGATCTGATTAATGTATACACTGAGATAATCATGATCTACTTCTTCATCAAAATTTGTTTCATATAAAATATATTGAAAAATGTCAAAGGCTTCATCATCAGAATAATCATTTAATTTACACACACCTATTATTTGAAGCACAGTTCCCACAAACACACTTTTATCTACTTTTGATGACAAATTTTTCAAAAAAGGATTTATGAATTCCATTGCCTTTTTATTTATATTCATTTATTAATCTCACCTCCGCAGTTTCCAGATTTTTCCTCGTCACATTATAACCTACTTTTTTTGACATTTTTCTTTTTCAGACGGAATGGTGTGATTTTCGAATTTAAAATTCAATATATTTGCTTCCAAAAATTGTTTTTTGTTGATTTTACGGGCTTTTTTCTATTTTTGCGATTTTCTCTATTAAAATTCAATTCAAAAATTGCACTGTTCAGTTCGACTCTTTTCCACTGCTTTCATGTCATTTTCTGGGGAATCATGTAAAAAAGCACCTTTTCTAATCATTCAGTTAAAAAGGTGCTTTTTTCATCATAATCTCCATTCCGCCGCCTTCGGCTGGCGGCACGCATAGTAATGAAAGTGTTTTACAGATTCAAGTTTTCGCGTTACAATAGACCCAATTATTAAGGCATCCCGGCATCAATATCAGTTGCACCCACCCGTTTTTCTGTTGGTGTGCAGGCGCGCCTCTTTACTTAGGTGGAATACTCTTAAAATGGTTCACTATGCGAGCCTGTTTTTCGTATCTATCTCACGATTTTGGCTTAATTTACTCTCTTTCACGCTAATAACTCCTTATATAATCAATCCATCTTTCATTTGAATGCAATTGGTACATTCACTTGCAATTTCAGCATCATGTGTCACCACTACAATAGTCACTCCATCAGCATTTAATTTATGAAATATTTCCATTATGCGCTTTCCATTTTCTTCATCAAGTGCTCCTGTTGGTTCGTCCGCAAGCAATATTTTAGGATCAGCAACCAATGCTCTTGCAATCGCTACACGCTGACATTGCCCTCCTGATAATTCATACGGATATTTTTTTCCCTTATCTGTAATCTCCAATTTTTCCATTAACATATCTACGCGCTCCCAAATCTGCCTCTTACTTTTCTTCTGATAATATAATGGTAATGCAATATTACGCTGAACAGACATTTCAGGAATTAATGCAAAATGCTGTACTACAAATCCAATATTTTCACTGCGGAACTTTGCCGCTTGATTCTTCCGCAATTTTGTCACATCTCTTCCATCAAAAATATATTGTCCTTCAGTTGGTGTTATAACATGTCCAAGAACATTTAATAATGTAGATTTTCCACTTCCACTTTTCCCCATAATTGCAGTCATTGCTCCTCTTTCTAATTCTAAATTAATCCCCTCTAATGCATGAACTGCATTACTTCCTTTTCCATATATCATTTTTACTTGTTCCAAATGTATCAAACTCATCTATTCCCTTCCTCCTATAATTTCATGGATATCCATACTGCAAAAATAGTGGTATGAAACTGTCATTACCAAAATACCAATAACAATGCCTACAAAAAATGCTCCTATAATCCCCACCAAGGATACTTGACTCACTAGCATACCTAATATTGCCAGACTGCCTCCTGTGAAAACAATTCCACAATCCAGCAAAATAATATCTTCTAAAATCTTCCATGATGATGCACCACAAAGCATTTTTATTCCATACTCTTGATGTTTTTCACGAATAAAACCACAAAGCACTGAGGATATGCTCACTACGGCAAATATAACAGTAATAACCAAAATAAATTCAAATTGCTGCTGGACTTCCTTTGTCATAGCAGAATATGTTGATATCAAGTCATTCACATCACTTGCTTTGGGATCTTGTATAAAAATATTCCAGTTTTGTAAGTTTTCTTCTTCTAACAATTCCATAAAACGTCTTTCCACATTAGGATAACCAATGTCTGATATTATTTCTCCCCTTAATTGAGAAATACAAAGCATCTTACTAAATTCATCTGTCCCTTCCACTACAAAAGCAGGCATAATTATATATCGTTCGCAAGATTCAAAAGAATTGGTCGCTCTGTTATAGAAAAAAGTCTTTTCGTCTACAAATCCAACAACCTGCCATGTAAACGATTTAAAAAGATATTCACCTGAAAAGGTATCACCAACCTGATAAAAATCCTTATAAGAATTACCTAATAATATGGGGATTACCTGTCCTTTTTTCAAAATATAATCTTCATGATTAAATCCTTTTCCTTCTGAGATCTTTACATTATACTCTTGAAAAAAGGCTTCTGAAACCTGAAGACATTTTGTATAATAATAAGTTTTTCCTTCCCATTGATAAATACTTGATTCTGAATCTCCAGACTCATATCCGTATAAAAATATTTCTGATGCATTTTGTTCTAACTCCAAAAATTGATCCGAAATGATAACATAAGAGAATTCCTGCTCATTTTGTAGCTTCTTCAAAAAGTTCTCAATATGTTTAATATCTGTTTGATTTTCTTCTGCCAAATACTCATAATATATTTTATCCTGAATATTTTCATTAGTATAATAATAAGTCTTTTTCCCATAAGTATCCTGATAATCATCAATGCTTTCTTTTGTATCTTTACCTTGAGATATAAGAATTCCAATCAAATATACGCAACAGGTAACTAATAAAATCATACACGCTATCAGTCCCTTATGCTTTCTTACTAATTGTTGCAAACTTTCCACTATTTTATTACCTCCTCAAGCGGATGCTGTAAAATCTGCTTAACCATACCAATCAAAAATAATATAAGAACCGGTAACAAAAAAGCATAACTTTTTATCAAAAATTGTCTATAATTTGCATAAAATAAAGTTGTATACAGTACTGCAATTGCAATTGATAGCAACACCAATATAAAATATCTTTTCAAAATCCAAAAGAACAACTGCTGTAATGTGGCTCCCAAAAGTCTCCTAACTCCCAGTTGCTTTTTTTGTTGCTGCACCCATTCCAATGATAACAGGAAAATACATAAAATATCGGCAAAAAGGAGAATTGAAAACCAGCGGCTATACATTAACCGTGGGATTACTGTATTCATAAAATTCGCGCCGCCAGATAATCTCTCGATTTTCACTCCCTGCTTTTCTATCTGTTTTAACAAAGTTTCCATTGTTTCCTCACTATTATCATCACTAAAAAAATCAATTGTGTAAATCGAGCTGGAAAATACTTGCTTTTGCATCATCCCATTAATAAATATGGTATTGTCAAGTACAGTATCACTTTCATATCCCAAAATACCGATTACTTCAAATTCTATATCCCCTACTATAATGTAGCGTATAGAATCTCTCATATATGTTTCTTCTATTTTTCCCTTTCCCACAACTGCTTTTTGATTGTTTATCGTAAAATCACTCTTTTTAAAAAAACGTCCCTCTTTCATCGGAAAATTTACATATGTTTTCGTAAAATAAATGGAACGAATCGTTTCTGTCCCTTCTCCACTATCTGCTGTTACAGCACATTTTATATTCATTTTTTCTACCGCTTTATAAATAATAGTAGGGTCTGCCAATGCTTCTTCTGCAGCTAAAAGTTCATAATATTTTCCAAATACACCAGAATCCATATTTGCCAAAGTTTCGCTCACCGTAATATGGTGGAACATCAACACTGTCAATATTGGCAGTATTGCAAATAAAATTCCCAATATAATAGTTGTACATCGAATATGTCTCACCACAAAAACTCCTTTACACAAAAATCAGAGAGGCTGTTTTCTGACTTCAACCTCTCCGTAAATTAATAATCATTATTTAAGTTCCATATTTTCCATATCCAATTAAGAAATACAGGTACTTTGATTTTCCCGTTGGCACGGTTGTTTTAGGTGCTGTAACGCTTGCCTTTACATCACCCTTAGCCCATTTACGCCCAGAATCCAACTGCATATTTGCACCCTGGTATGCTCGTACATAATGCTTTTTTTTGTTGCTATATCCTGTTGTCTTTGCCCATGTAGTTTTTGTATACATAGCACCACCAGCACAAGAACATTTATATGTATAATATGAATCTGCTGAAAAACTCTCTTTCAATGTTTTTGCCTCTGCTGTTTGCCCTCCTAAAATCACGAATGAAGCAAGCGTAATCACCATAAATGCACTTATAATTTTCTTTTTCACATTTTTACCTCCCTACTTTATTTCATTTTATATTATAACAATAAATCGATTATGGTTATAATATTTTAATATTATATTTTTTACATCAATAAAATTCAATAGTACATAAGTACCGCAAATACTTTTTTCTCTTTTTTTCAAACATAGGATATTAGCAACGTTCTTTTTTGCCACAGGATACAATTACGATTCAGACAATCCTAATAACCTATATATCACATCGTTTTGGATTATATTGCCACCACAAATAATCACATACACGCTCGCCACCTTTTGATAAACTTAACATAAAACAAAATAGGCAGCTACTTATTGTATCCAAGAAGTGCCAAAATAATAAAGAAGGGAACACCGCTAACGGTATTCCCTTCTTTATTCTGCACTTTTATCTCATGCATTATATAATATATTATTCTTCTAACAGAATCTTTGTAATTCTTTTCATAGATTCCTCAAATTCTTCCGTGGAAGAATTGTAAAACTTTAAGAACTTATCTACTACATTTGGATCATCTAACAGTTCCGGTGTATCGAAATTTACACCTTTGATATATTCATCCCAATTTTCCAGTTTCCAGGTATCTCTGTCAGAATTTCTGTCTATCATACGCTGACGGCAGACTTCCGGATCTGTTACTACCCAGATGACACATAATTCAGCACCCATTTTTGCAATCTTGGACTTTAACTGATTCATGTATTTAGGATCTCTGATTTCTCTTGTGAAAGGAGCATTAATTAATACTAAATCGTCATATAATAAAGCTTCCAAACCTAAATCCACAATGGCATCATATTCATAATCACGAATATGTTCTTCAAAAAAGTCCGAACTTCTGTTGTATTCTTCATTTGCAACTTTGAAAATCTGTTTTGACAATACAATTAAAGTATCCTTATCTAAGTATACAATATGCTTTAAGTTCTCAGCCAACTTCTTTGAAATAAATGTCTTTCCACATGCTGGAGGTGAGGTAACTAAAATCAATTTCTTTTTCATAATTGTTATATTCCTTTCTTCTTGTCCATTATTATTGCAGAACATGTTATTAGTATAGTTCAAATTTATTTTTTTTGCAAGATAACTCTGCCATTCTTTATACATCTTGAATATCCTTCTATTCAAAATCTTAAATTTTATTATATCATAAATTTTCCAGCTTTACCATATGGAATTTCATTTTCATTTACAATTTTTATTAAAATTTTTACTATAATTCCATCTTATAAAAACAAAGCTATCCTCTTCTTTCCTCCTCCTGCCTGCTATACTTATAATGTGCTTCTGATTCTTTCAGATATTTTTCCATGGCAATCACCATCTGCCACATATACCTCCAGTCATCTTCCTTCATTTCCTGAAACTCCGGTACTTCTTCCATATTAAGGGGATATTGTTGCAAGCGAAAGGGATGAATTCCATTACTTCTAAAATTTTCATCTATTTTTTTACTAATTTTGGGGAGATTGTCCGATTGGACAGACCATTGATGATTTTCATAAACTTCCATACCTAGGAATAATACTTCCTCTAACTTATTCCATGCATCTTTTCTTGTCATTTGTTTGTGATAGAATTCTGCAATAATTAAAATTAACAGCAATTTTCCTGATTTTAATATGACATTTTCTTCCTTTTCCACAATTTGCAACAAATCTTTGATTTGTATTACTGCCCGGCTTTGAACAAATTTTCTTTCCCAGGGAAATATCATGGCAATTCCATTCATCAGTTCCCAATACTCATCAAAACTTTCCTGTCGGATTTTCAATACCATTCCGGTAAACCAGTCCAATTCTGCGCCTGCCCTCATGCAAAAAAAGGATTCATAATGACGATTATTATATTCCGACTGAATATAAAATTCTCGCCATTCTTCTTTCCTGATATGATCAATACATTTCTTCCACATGTAAAATTCTTCTTTTGCCAACATAGAATAAGTAATAAGAAATGTAGTATCTATGCAAAATGGGTTTTGTTTTACTCTCCATCGTTCCTGCCGCTGCCTTTCTTTGATTTCTCCGGATTCTCTCGAAAATAAAAGTGGATTCATCCGCTCCTGAAAGATACTGCGACAGTAACCATGCACCAATATGCTGCTTAATTCCATAAATTCCTCTCCTCTTTTGAATTATTATTATACTAATGGGATTCCGTATTCTTAGACATTATGAATACTAATAGAATATTTTTATAAATGAAATTTTATCATTGTATTTTTCCAATGTCAAGAACAAATTTTTATGTTTTTTCTAATGCTTTAAGTCTTTTCAATCCCATCCTGCGCCGGATTATTCATAAGATTTCCCATATAATCAAACCTTGAGCCATGGCAGGGACAGTCCCATGTTTGTTCCTCCGGGTTCCACTCCAACTGACAGCCTAAATGAGGACATTTAATATCCACAAGAAAGACTTCCCCATTTTCGTCTTTATAAGCACCTGCCTTTTTTCCCTCATATTCCACAATACCTCCATGCCCAGGCTGCAGACCGCTTATCTCTTCTTTCGGTGACTTTAACAGTCTTTTGGATAGATGCACCCCAGAATATATCGTGTTATAAGCAATATTTTTCCGGGATTGTGATACAAGCTTTCTCTGAGGTGTATAAAGTTTCTCAAATTCATTCTCTTTACGAAGAATCTTATCAGCCAATAACTTTGCCGCTACCATGGCCCCTGTCATGCCCCATTTTCGAAAACCAGTGGCCACATACCAGTCTGGGGTGCTTTTAGAAAAATTTCCAATATATGGGATATCAACCAATGTGACACAGTCCTGGGCTGACCACTTAGCCGTTTCTTTTATACCACTCCATATTTTTGCTGCTTCACGAAATATTTTTTCATACTGCCCTCCAAAGGGATTTTCTCCTGTTCTGTGACCTTCTCCTCCTATAATAAGCAAATCCTTATAATTTCTAAAAGAAAGCCCATCATGATCAATTCCAAGATACATGCCGTTTAACTGCCCTGCCCCTTCCACTGCTATGGCATAACTTCTTTCCTGATGCATTCTCATAAAATAGTACCCTGGTTTATTCACAAAAGGATAATGCACTGCAAAAACAATATTTTTAGCTTTTATATTTCCTTTTTCTGTTTCCACGGTCATTCCTTCTGCTTTTAATACTTTCGTATGTTCATATACCGGAAGTTTATCTGCCAACCCATACAAAAATTTCAGAGGATGAAACTGAGCCTGGTTTTCAAAACACAAGGCTCCCTCAATCAGAAAGGGCAGTTCCGTTTCCATTACAAGTGTGCAGGAAATTCCAAGACTGTTTGCTGCTTCTGCTTCTACCATCAGACTGTGTATATCCTTCTTTGTATAAAGATAGGCAGGACGCTTTTCCAGATCACAGGAGATCTTCTCCTTCTTAATTATTTTTTCATATAATTGAATGGCCTCTTCGTTTGCCTTTGCATACAATCCCGCAAATTCTACTCCCTGATTACGCAGCAATTTATCATAAATCAGCCCATGCTGAGATGTGATTTTCGCAGTAGTATTGCCGGTTTGTCCGCTGCCAACTTCATCTGCTTCCAACACAATCACATCATTTCCCTGCTGCTGCAGGAACCACGCAGTCAATATTCCCGCCATGCCGGCACCTATAACCACTGTTTCTGCTTCTTTTCTATCTAAAATTCTGGTTTCTATTTGCTTTTTTGCCGTCATTCTCCATAGAGATTCCATGATATCACCAATTATCCTTCCTACTCATTTCTTTAAGGTTTTCCAGCTTACTTTTTCCTATATTTAAAGCTAGTATGTGCATATTTCTCGTGAATATCCGTCTCGATTTTCTTTACAGATGTATTATTATGAATTTTTTATGCTATAATAAATTTGTTTAAACACTTAGACAAAAGGAGGCAGCACATGGAAAACACGATTGAAGATATCCAGCGTTTGATGAATGAGTTTCGAACCTGTCAGAAAACCCTAACTGCCCTTGGAGATGAAACCAGACAGCATTTACTTTTTATTATGCTTGAATGTGATTGCAGCGGCAGCCGGGTAGTAGACATTGCAGAAAAGACAAATTTATCAAGGCCAGCCGTATCCCACCACATGCAGATATTAAAGGACGCGAGACTTGTAAAGTCCCGTAAAGAAGGTACTTGTATTTATTACTATCTGGATCCGGAAGACAGTGAAATCGAAAAATTAATTTGTCTTTTTCAGGATATCAGGCAAATTATGAAAAATGTACTAGACCGAAGCAGTGAATATTAAAAATACACATATAAATCAGGAGGTATCATATATGGAGCTTTTAGAAGCAATGAAACAACGACATTCTGTTCGTACTTATACCGATAAAAAAATCGAGGGCACTGTAAAAGACCAGTTACAGCAGCTAATCCACAACTGTAATAAAGAAAGCGGACTTCATATGCAGCTTGTCCTTAACGAGCCCCAGGCCTTTAATGGCTTCATGGCCCATTACGGAAAATTTTCCGGTGTAAAAAATTATATTGCTGTAGTGGGAAAGAAAAATGAACACTTAGAAGAGCTTTGTGGATATTACGGAGAAAAAATCGTACTGGGTGCTCAGCAGCTTGGACTTAATACCTGCTGGGTAGCTCTGACATACAGTAAGATTAAAAGTGCATTCACTATCCTTCCCGGAGAAAAACTGTGTTTAGTGATTACCATTGGTTACGGAAAGACGCAGGGCGTGCCGCACAAATCAAAGGCAATAGAAAGCGTCTGCAATGTAAACGGCGCTATGCCTGACTGGTTCCGTAACGGAATGGAAGCTGCACTGCTGGCACCTACTGCCATGAATCAGCAGAAATTTCAATTTATTTTGAATGGAAAGAAAGTGTCTGCAAAAGCCGGGCTGGGATTTTACAGTAAAATTGACTTGGGAATTGCAAAATATCATTTTGAAATTGGGGCCGGCAGCAAAAATTTCACATGGGATGCCACTGCAACAAACAATGTGTAATGACCCCCGAGTTGTTCTTCGAAGCCGATAGGTTTGAACAATTTACATTTTGGGGTGTGCGAGGCACAGTGACCTAACCAAATGAAATTGTCACATTCAGACTTGCCGTTTTCCAAAAGCAGCCCATAACGGATACCATTCTTCTCAAAACGACTGTTAAATGCTCTGCCGTTCTGAGAAGAATGGTATCCGCTATGGGCGTCCTGATAAATATCAAGGCTGAAATCGTATCTTTTCTTTCTATCCTATCCATCGATATCCTACACCCCAAACTGTTTCAATCATCTCTTTTTCAGATTCTTTTGCAAATTTCTTTCGGATTCTTCTGATATGCTCTGTAATAATGGCATTATCCCCTTCCTTGTCAAATCCCCACAATTTCTCATAAATACTTTCCTTGTCAAAAATTCTGCCCTTATTGCTGCTTAAGAATTCTATAATATCAAATTCTGTTTTTGTAAATACAATCTGTTTCTCACCAATGAAAACTGTTCTGTCATTATAATTAATGATAAACTCTCCTGCACTGCATAAGGCCTTTCTCTCTCTTCCCCGTTCCTCTCTTCTCAAATGTGCCATAATCCTTGCACTTAATTCCTCCAGGCTAAAAGGTTTTAAAATATAGTCATCGCCTCCTGCCCTAAAACCATTGATTTTATCCTGCTCTTCAATTTTTGCAGTTAAAAACAAAATCGGCACATTGATCTGATTCCGTATCCTTTTGCATACTTCCAGACCATCCAGTTCCGGCATATTAATATCCAATAAGATTAAATCGGGACGGCAAGCAACTTTTTCTAAAGCTTCCCGTCCGCTGTCAGCCAGATAAACTAGATATCCCATTAATTCAAAATAGTCTTTTAACATGATACGGATATCTTTATCATCATCTATTACAAGTAATTTGTACTTCATTTTTTCTTCCTTTCCACTTGCTCAATATTATACACTTAATTATGATATATAATTCTCTACAAAATATCTACATAAAATATTATCCAGGTGATTCTATTCAATTCATCGTTAAAAATGCACCCTAAGGGGCTGTCGGTTAATACCGATTTTTAACCCCTGACATGTAGAGAAGAGACAATCCCAGAAAATTCGGACTTTTTTAAGACCTGAATTCTCCAGTGGACTGTCTCTTCCCTTTTGTAACCCTTATTTCAGGGCGCAAA
>CASEML010000125.1 GCA_949289145.1 uncultured Eubacteriales bacterium
CCTCGGAGAGCTTTTCGGTATCAATATCTGCAATTTTCAAGGTTCTTTTGAGCCTATTTTTTCGGCTCGGTTTTTCATAGATTACTTGACACTACCTATTCCTGTCTGTCAAAATTCAGTGCAAATTTCAAATACCCCTGTAAGGCTTCTTTTGTTGCCGTATAATATGGTGTATTTTTATCCAATGCATGAATTTTTTCCATCTCATCTTCTGTCAAAGTAAAATCAAACAAATTAATGTTTTCTTTGATGTGAGCTTCGTTTTTTGAACCGGGAATCACAATGTTATTGTTTTGTGTGTGCCAACGTAGAAGCACTTGTGCATTTGTCTTATGATACTTTTTCGCAAGCTCCGTCAATACTTTTTCATTAAGCAAACCTGTATCTCCATGCCCTAACGGATACCATGCCATAATCATTGTTCCCATACTACTTAAGTATTCTTTGAGTTCCGATTGTTGGAAATATGGATGTGCTTCCACCTGAAGCACCTGCGGTTTGATTTCAGCCGCTTCTGCCACTTCCTTGATTAAATCTTTTGGGAAATTTGAAAGTCCAAGTGATTTCACCTTGCCAACTTTTACAGCACGCTCCATTGCACGATAAGCACCAATGTAATCACCCACTGGCTGATGTAAAAATAAAAGGTCAATATAATCTGTATCAAGTCTTGCAAGTGTCTCTTCGATGGCACAATCAGCCTCTGCATATATACTTGGCCAAAGTTTAGTAGATAAATAAATTTCTTTTCTTTCTACTCCGGATGCCTTCATTCCTCTCCCTACTGCCTTTTCATTCATATAAGCATTGGCAGTATCAATCAGTTTATATCCATTTTTCAAAGCTGTAAAAACAGACTTTTCCGCTTCCATAGGCTCCATCATAAATGGTCCAAGTCCTGCTTTCGGTATCCTGGTTCCATTATTTAATATTGCATACTCCATCTTTTATACCTCCTCGTATTGTTATTTTTTCTATTTATACTTTACAATTCCTTATCAGAAATGTACAATACTAATATCGTATTTTACTATGCGCTGCACGCATACTGAACCTAACAAAGAGAGGAGCAACAATCTATGATAGAGATTTATTTGTTAGAACAATTAAACGCCTTTGCTACTTACGGAACACTCAGTGAAGCCGCTGAAAAACTAAATATTACCCAGCCTTCTCTTTCTCGATCTATGCAAAAACTAGAACAGCTTCTTGGTATTTCTTTATTTGAACGTGGAAAGAACAGAATTATATTAAATGAAACCGGAAAACTTGCCGCAGAATATGCAAAAAGATTATTGGAATATGAAAAGGAAATGGAACGCAGCCTTCGCAGTTTCGACCGCAGTCTTCATACACTCACCATCGGAAGTTGCGCTCCCGGTCCTCTTATGGAGCTGTTGCCGCTTACTACTGGAATTTTTTCCTCCCTCACTGTATCATCTAATATAGATACAGAAGATATGCTGATAAAGGGCCTGAAACATTCTGACTATGGAATCATTCTTCTAACACATCCTTTGGAATCTGATGAGTATTACTCACAGAAATATTTAACAGAACAACTATATCTTTCTGTTACCCGTTTTCATCCTGCTTCTTCCTATCCCCAAATATCTTTTCAAGAAATGGACGGGCAAAATTTTATTATGTATGCCGGAGTTGGATTTTGGGCAGATGTAGTGCAGAATAAAATGCCTCATTCCATATTTTTTAAGCAGGAAAGCATTGATGCTGTAGGGGAACTGGCAAAATATTCCGACCTCCCTTCTTTTACCACTGATGTCTCTATAAAAAATTTACCCTCTAGACGGAACAATCGTATCAACATACCATTTTCTGATCCGGAGAGCAACGTTACCTTTTATGTTATTTGTAAAACAGAAAACTACTCAAAATATAAAAATGTATTTATGAGTCTCTAATTTCAGTTATTCTGCCAAGATGCAAATTCCAATTTTTTACTGTACACCTTACAAAATTTGACTTATAATATTAATTAGAATGACAAATAACAAACAAGAGGTGTAATGCATGATTCGATTTTTAATTGTATGCTTGACTGTAATAGGTTTCCTGATTCTGGCAATACCGGCTCTGCTGGTTGAATGGATCATCGGAAAATTTAATCCTGATTTAAAATCCAAAAGATCTTTAAAGATTGTGAATGGAGCTTTTTCCCTAATTTTGTGGGAAACAGGTGTTAAAATCACTGTACTTGGCGAAGAAAATGTACCGAAAGATACTCCGGTACTTTATGTGGCAAACCATAGAAGTTTTTTTGATATTCTGGTAACTTATGTTAGAGTTCCGCGGCCTACCGGCTATATTGCTAAAAAGGAAATGGAAAAAGTGCCGCTTCTCAGCACTTGGATGCGTTATCTACATTGCCTGTTTATGGATCGAAATGATATTAAAAAAGGATTGCAGACTATTTTAGATGGGGTGGAAAAATTAAAAAATGGTATTTCCATTTGTATATTTCCCGAAGGAACTAGAAATGAAGGCGAAGAAGGTTCTTTGCTCCCCTTTAAAGAAGGAAGCTTCAAAATGGCTACCAAAGCCGGATGCCCCATCATACCTGTAGCCCTCAGCAATACAGCTGATATTTGGGAAGCTCATTTTCCAACTATCAAGAAAACAAATGTTGTTATTGAATACGGAAAACCTATTATAATAAAAAATCTGCCTAAAGAGCAGCAGAAATTTATCGGAGCATATTGTCAGGGAATTATTCAGGATATGTTAAATAAAAATTCAGAATTAATTTAAGTGAAGGGGCTGTCGGGAAATAGACAGTTCTAAACAGGGGGCTGTCGCACTAAGTAATTAGTGCGCAGCTCCTTTTCTGTGCAAAAAAATAACTGCCAAACCTCGAAAGAATTCGGCAGTTGGTGTAAAATATAAGTATGCTACTACCTATTACATTACAAAAAGATTATACCCAAA
>CASEML010000126.1 GCA_949289145.1 uncultured Eubacteriales bacterium
AAGCTCCTGCTGTGAAAGTCCTTTTGATTTTCTGATCGCTTTAATATTTTCGTTGAGCATTAGAAATCGTCTCCTTTCTTTCCTTCGTTACCGTTATTGTAGTCGGAATTGCCCGTTGCCACAAGCAACGCATCTTAACATATTCAAATTTGAAGGGCATTATCCTCTATGACAAACAAATTTTCCCCGGAAGAGCAAATAACCGAGAATACTCTTTATTTTTGTGTTATATAATGGCGATGACCGCCGGGCAAATCGGGCAGACTGCGACAATGGGTGACAGAACCGCCGACTTGTTACGACAGTTGGCGGAAAGGATGATTGAGCAGGCAGAAAAATAGTTGTATAATAGAAAATGTAGTAGGAGGTGCTAAAATGCTGTGTTTATGTCATAGAATAATCGAATTAAGCAATCAACTCTGTACAAAATCTGGTGATAAGGCGACATTTGTACAGAGTTAATTTTCGCCGAGCATTGGATTTTGTACAATTTTATTCTGAAAAAATAAGAATTAGATTGGAGAAAATTCAATGGGAAATTTTAAAAGATATATAGTTTTATGGGTGAGTCAAAGTATTTCACAGTTAGGAAGTTCCATGACTGCATTTGCTCTTATTTTATGGACGTACGAGCAGACGGGTTCAGCGCTTTCAGTTTCAATCATGTCATTTTGTAACTATGTGCCATATATTTTGATAAGTATATTTGTCGGTACGTTTGTTGATAGTCATCGTAAAAAATGTATTATGCTTGCCGCAGACAGTATCGCTGCACTGGCTTCACTGCTTATTCTGGTGTTTTCAATGACAGGAACTCTTTCAGCAGGGTATATTTATATTTTTAATGCTGTTGCAGGAACAACTACGGCATTTCAACAGCCGGCATCTTCTGTGGCAATAGCCAAAATTGTACCAAAGAATAAACTGACTAATGTAAGCGGAATGAACTCTTTTTCCAGCAATTTAATCGTTGTATTCAGTCCAATGCTGGCTGCTGTGCTTTTCTCAGCAGGTGGTCTGCCGCTGATTTTGCTGTTTGATTTGTTGAGTTTTGCCGCAGCCTTTTGTGTTCTTCTATTTTTGATCCATATACCGGAACAGATCATAAGAGAGAAGTTCACATCTCCATTTGAGGGAATAATGACTGGATTTCATTTTTTGAAAAATGAAACTGGGATTTTGCATATTATGCTTACGATGGCAGTGTTAAACTTTTTTTCTCGGCTGACCTATGAAAATATATTATCTCCTATGATTTTATCAAGAAGTTCAGGAAACAATGTTGTATTAGGAATTGTAAATGCATGTATGGGCATCGGTGGAATCATTGGCGGCCTGCTTGTTTCTATAAAAAAAGAAAGCAAGAAAAAAGCAAATATGATTTATATTTCTGCCGCAGTATCCTTTTTGCTTGGTGATTTGATAATGGCAACTGGCAGAAATGTATTTTTCTGGTCGTTTGCCGCTTTTGCCGCAAGCTTGCCAATTCCGTTTATTATGGCAGAACAGAACGTAATACTCTACAAAAGGATTCCTGAAAATATTCAAGGAAGAGTATTTGCTGTGAGAAATGCTGTCCAATACAGCACAATCCCTTTTGGTATTCTTTTGGGAGGATACTTGGCTGATTATATATTTGAGCCTTTTATGCGCTCTAAGACTGGTATTGTGTCTTTTTTAGAAATACTTGTGGGAAATGGTGCAGGCAGCGGCATGGCTGTTATGTTTTTATGTACGGGAGTTTGTGGCTTCGCCATGAGTATTTTGTCTCTGCATAGCAAAAAAATACAGAAATTAAATGACTGTTGATATTATGTAATGATAAAAATGCAATCAGACTTATTGATTATTGATGCGGCAAAGATATCAGGGGGCTCATACAAATGCCGTTTTCAAGACATTGGATTATGCATATAGAAGCAAGTTTGCGCATAAAAAACAAGATACTGCACTCTTGTTTTACAAGAAAAAGGGATTTGAAGAAAGACCTTGTGAATGGAACGGCCCGGGAATGTTTAAAATGATTAGAATACAGAGGTGATGAGTTATGAAATTACTATTCAAAATATTGTATAACAACAGGGGATCATGGATCGTATTCGCCGCCACATTACTCATTTCAGTTATATTTTTTGTGTTTCTTCCGGAGCAAATACCAATTCATTTTGACAATGATATTGTAGATTCATACGCCCCCAAATTTTGGCTTTTTCTCTTTCCTGTTAT
>CASEML010000127.1 GCA_949289145.1 uncultured Eubacteriales bacterium
CGGTAATCGACTCCCAGCAGTTCTTGTTGTGCTGTCAAGGGTGGCGTCCGTAGCCACAATCTTTAATATTTACATATTTTCAAGGTTCAATTTAGCCTTTTTTCTTTAGCTATTTTTTTCATAGGTCACTTGACACTATCGTATGCCTATAGATGTATTAATTTATAACCATATACTGACAGCGCTTTTGTGTATATACCGCCAACCGTTTTTATTTTGCCTTAAATCTGTCATAACGAAATGCAGACAGACTTAATGTCAACTCTTCCTCCATAGCAAGCTCAGAAAGGAGCAGACCTACTGTTGGAGCAATACCAAATCCGTGGCCTGAAAATCCACAAGCTGCAATTAGCCCCGGCACTTCGTCTACTTTACTGATCACCGGTACGTGGTCTGCACAGGAATCCATCCAACCTGCCCAGGTCCTTACAATTTTTACATCCGAAAGAATCGGGAAATAGCTCATAATTCCTCTGCAGGCTGCAGACGCTGCAAGAGATGAACTTACTGGTCTGCCCGGTTTTGCAAAGGGCTCAAAACCGGAATTTAATCCAAACACAAAGGATCCATGTGTGCTCTGATGACCGTAAAAGTCTGCTGCCGCAGTACCAAGCATCTGATAAAACAATGGTTCCACCGCTTCTGTTACCAGTGTTTCCAACAGTACGTGCGTCATGGGTACATCGATGCCTACGGTATTCAAAATTCTTCTGCTCTCAAAGCCTGCCGCAACAATGATTTTTTCGCCTTCATACACATTGTTTTTTGTAATAACCTTTCTTGCCTTTCCTTTGATCTTCTGAATCTCAATTACTTCTTCACCGGTGATAAACCAAGCTCCTAATTCTCTTGCTCTTTTATAAAATCCTAACGTGGCAAGCAGCGGGTTCGCATGACCATCGGTGGGACACCAGCTGGCACCGGTTACTACCTCTGACAAGTAGGGGCAGATTTCTCTGGCTTCTTCACCAGAAATCATTCTCACATCAAGTCCGCATTTTACAGCCCTATCCGTAAGCCCCTGCAATATTTTAATATGTTCCTCTGTCTTACCCAGGCGTAAATTTCCCTGCTGATAATATTCCACATCAACGCCCAGTTCTTCCTTTAAGTTTGGCCATAAATTTTTAATACCGTACATTACTAACGGTAATTCTCTAGGATCTCGTCCCGACTGCCGGACACCGCCTCCGTTTCTGGTGGAACCGCCATTGCCGATATTGTCACTGGCTTCTAATACAATTACTTTTTGCCCTTTTTTTGCAAGATTATAGGCTGCAGAACAACCGATAATACCTGCACCGATAATTACTACATCTGCACAGTTACTCATTTACTCCACCTCCCCTAAATCATCTGCCATTACTTTCATTTCTATAGGTCGCATCGGAGCTCTTGCCGTGGCAGGCTCTAACTCTGATGGCGACACACCAAGCTCTCTTGCTACAATTCCTTTTACAAGTTTTGCGCAGGTCTGCCCCTGACAAAGTCCCATACCTGTTCGTAAAAACCTTCTGATGTCAGTTAAGGTATACATACCTGCATGGACTGCCCGCCTGATTTCTCCTTTTGTCACCTCTTCACAGCGGCAGATGATCATGTCATCATCTTCTGCTTCTATGTATTCTCCAATATCTCTGTTTCTATCGTTTACCATAGTCTACACCTCCGCCTTATAAAATCTTGCCTTCATTGACATATCTGCCGGCACTTTCATCGTAAGAAGATTTGTCTTGTCAAACGCCGGTGAAGTACGAACTTCTATCACCTCAGCCTCACATACCTTTTCACCTGCTCTGTTGTATGCACTCCCCTTGTCCCCTTTCGCCGGCAAGGGTAAAAATTCGTAAGGTATGGTAACCGTTGCATATCCTTCCTCATAATCATCATTGACCAAAAAGATTGCCTGACCGGAACAGGCTGCCACACACAGGCCGCATCCGATACATTCTGCCGATTCATCTACTGCCGGCAGGGAGGTGATTTTTTCACCGATTTTAATGCATTTCTTCGGACATGCATCCTGACAGGGATTACATGGAATATTCTGTGTACATTCCATCACCGGATGGATACCTTTTGCTCTTGTAACACCAGGAAATCGCTCCATTTCCTCTTCTGCCACAAACCCTTTCTTTAACAGGGTTTCAGATATTTTACAGCCTTCCTCCGTAGTTTCAATTTTTTTTCCTCTGTTTTCCGGGGCAAACATACCCTGACGAAGTCCTGATAAAGCTTTTTCTAATTCTTCTGTTTTTGTTTCTAGTTCTTCTTTATCCATAAATCCAAGACGGTATGCAGCAGCAACACCTGCAATTCTTCCTTCAATCATGGCTGAACTTGCTTCTTCAATACCAGATACATCTCCTGCGGCAAAAATCCCGGGAACAGAGGTTTCACCATATTCATCTACCACTGGTACAAATCCTGCTTTCTTTGGATTATCCTCCATTTCACAGCCTGCCATATTCGCTAACTGGGACATGGGAGATAGCCCCACCGCAAGACAAATCGTATCCACATCAAAGTGCTTTTCCGTACCGGGAACCACCTTCCAGTCCGGCCCCACTTCCCCGATAGTAACACCGGTTACATGGTCTTCCCCTTCTGCTTCTACAATGGTATGGGACATATAGAACGGTACACCGCATCTTGCCACCTTAGAAGCATGAACTCCATAGCCGCCAATTCTCGGTGCCGCATCTGCAATTGCCACCACTTCACAGCCAGCCTGCAATAACTGATAACTTACTACCAAACCTACATTACCGCTTCCCAGCATAAGAACTTTTTTTCCCGGCATAACGCCATGTAAATTCATCATGGTCTGTGCTGCCCCTGCACCAATAACACCCGGCAAGGTCCATCCCTTAAAAGTTACCATATTTTCGGAGGCACCCGTAGCAATAATGATGGAATCTCCTTTGTAATGATATACTTTGTCATGGATTTTTACGGTAATTTCTTTTTCGGGAAACAAACCGATGACAATAGCATTTAAAACTACTTCTACCCCGGCTTCTGATGCTTCTTTTAATAATTCTTCACCGATGCGGAATTCAGCTTTTGTATGAATTCCTCAGGAAACACTTCCTTGATAAATGGAATCTTATCTATGTATTTTCTGTTTCCCATATTAAGACCTACATTTGCCTTAATACCCATATCTGTATATGCCTGAAATACTGCACTATAACCTTCTACAGTACCCTGTGGGCACTCTGAAACGTCATCCTGCACACAGGTCACTCCATGTTTTACCATTTCTAATGCTCCAAGCATAGTTCGTAAATAAATCATTTCTGAGGAAAATGGACCGTAGGCAAGAGGCGGACAGCTATACAGCATCCATATTTCCAAAGGCATATTATCAAACATACCTTTGAAAAAATTTTCATCGGAATGAAGATGTGCATTTATCATTCCGGGTATTAATAGTTTTCCAGAACAATCCATGACTTCTTTTCCTTCTTTTGGTATTTCTTTGGCTATGGCTGCTATTTTTCCTTCTTTAATCAGCACATCTTGCCCTTTTAAGTATTCATCTTTTCTACACATTGTTAAAATATCTGCATTTTTCAGTAACAGCATACGATCCCTTCTCTCAAACCAATTTTATTTTTCTCTATGCTTTATTCTGCATTTGCTTTATTCATTTCAGCAGCCTGTTTACTGTAAGTTGCAAGCCACTCATCAATTTTTCCACTGCTCTGACATTCCTCGATTATGGTATTGATCAGTTCAAGTAAGTCATCATTTCCTTTGTTTACTGCAATTGCCTTAATACTGTTATAGGAATCATCGGAAGCCTCACTCCATGTAAGGTTATCATACGCATCCACATACTGCTGTCCAACTGTTTTTTCCATACACACACCTGCCACATTATCTGCCTGTAATTCCATCATGGAACTTGGAATTTTATCTAAGGAAAGTACGGTTGCTCCCGGCAGACATTCCTGAACGAAGCGTTCTTCACTAGAACCAATATTTGCTGCCACTGTGGTTCCTGCAAAATCCTCACAGGTCTTGTATTTATCTGCATTTTCCTTTTTAATAACAATGCCCTCTTCACAATTCATATATGCATTTGAGAAATCTACGGTTTCACGCTGTTCATCGCTTGGTGTAACACCATCAATTACCACATCCAGTTTATCTGTAGCCAATGCAGACAACACTGCATTAAAAACCATAGGCTCCAGCTTTAATTCTACTCCTAATCTATCTGCCAGTACTTTTGCTATTTCAATATCAATACCCACCGGGTCCTGATTTCCTGTAGTGACATCTATAAAAGAATAAGGCGCATAAGAAGCATCACATCCTACCACAAGTACACCCTTGTCCTGAATTTCTTTTATTTTTTCACCCACCGTATAATCCTGGTCTGCAGTATCCTCTGCAGTTTCAGTAATTTCTGCCTCTGTGGTATTATCTTCTGCAGTCTCTTCTACAGCCTGCTCTGTAGTGTCGGATCCAGATGTATCAGCTCCACATGCTGCCAGTGAAAATACCATAGTCCCAATTAATAATGATGCAATAAATTTTTTCATACTGATTTCCTCCATTTCAAGTTTAAATTAAAACATAATTATCAAGTTGTCCAAGTAAGCTTACTTTATTAATACAATAAATACAAAAGGAGCAAAGTGCTTTCCACTCTGCTCCCTTGCATGTATGTTAATTGCATTATATATTTTATTTCTTTCTTATTCAATGTGCATCATAAACAAATCAACATTTCTAATTTATATATGATGCACATTTGTTTTTCCAAGAGATACGTGTATAATGAATTTAAAATGGAGGTGAATCTATGGAAAATCTTTTTACTTTAAAAAACTTGTCAAAAACTTATAACGGCGACCTTGAGGTTTTGAAGGATGTAAGTCTTTCCATAAAAGAAGGTGAAGTTGTCACGATTATCGGGCCCTCTGGTTCCGGTAAGAGTACTCTGCTGCGATGCCTTAATCTATTGGAGCAGCCCACATATGTTACCGAAATGAATTTTAATGGAAAAAATATTCTTTCTTCTGATATTAATGTAAGGGAACTTCGAGAAGAAATCGGCATGGTATTTCAGAAGTTTAATCTTTTTCCAAATTATACTGTTTTGGATAATATTATGCTGGCACCCATGAAAAATCTGAAAATGTCCAAAAAAGAGGCAAAAGAACAGGCGCTTCATTATTTAGAAGAGGTAGGTCTGTCAGAAAAAGCGGATTCTTATCCTGTATCCCTTTCCGGCGGTCAACAGCAGCGTGTAGCGATTGCAAGAGCACTTGCCATGCATCCTAAAATGCTTTTATTTGATGAACCTACATCGGCTTTGGATCCTCAGATTGTTGGCGATGTTTTAGACGTTATGAAAGGTCTTGCACAAAAAGGCATGACTATGGTAGTGGTCACTCATGAAATGACCTTTGCTAAGGAAGTTTCTGACAGAGTAATATTTATGGACGGGGGTTATATTGTAGAAGAAGGTACACCGGATCAAATATTTACAAATCCTCAAAATCCTCGAACCAGAGCATTTCTGGCCCGTACTTTAAGTAACTAAACTATAAATTAAAGGAGTTGGGTTTTCATGAGTACAACTATGGATTGGCTTGCCACACAACAGATTATGCCTAATTTTCAATGGATTGCCGGCAGAGGCGGTAAGGACAATGTAATTACCGGTGTAAATATTATGGATAATCCAGACACCGTCCGTTTTCTCATAGGCGGAGAGCTGATCCTTTCTACCGGATATTTTTTGATAAATGACGATAATCTCCGCCGGAATTTTATCCATGATCTGGCAGAAAAGAAATGTGCCGGTTTGGGAATCGCTCTAAAACGTTATCTAGATAAGCTTCCTAAAGCCATGATAGAGGAAGCAGATCGTTTGAATTTCCCCATTATCAGTGTTCCTTTCGAACAAAATTTTGCTGAAATCAGCATGATGGTATATCGGAGAATACTGAAAGAAGAAATGTCGGATACGGAAACAGTATATCAGATGTATCGGAGATTGAATGAAGTAATCATTCACGAACATTCTCTGAGAGATACATTAAATACCATTTATCATCTGATAGAATGTCCTGTTATCCTTGCCAATAACCGGCTAGAATTTTTGGAACGTTCTTACCCTGTACCGCAAAATTCTGATTTTATAGAAAATCAGCTTATCTTTGACCCTAAAGAAACGGAACATATCTTACATGACTATGATAACAAACATTTTCAAGTGACCACCAGACCCGGTGGAATCCTGTTTCCCATCCGGGACAAAGATAATCTGCTGGGATTTCTTTGTTTTGTGGACAACACAGAAAGTTTTTCCACAAATAAATACAATTTTGTTTTCAGCATCCTGTCTTTGCTTGCCATTGAGCTGGTAAACAATACCTTAAAACAGCAAAGTAATCTGCAAAAACAACTTTATCCGCAACATTTTATCCGGTAATCTTTCGGAATTTGACATGGTATCCCAATGTAATTTATATGGTTTTGATTATATGAGCCCAAGGGTTTGTGCAGTCATTCATCCAGAAATAGGTTTGGATAAACAATTTGAAGAAAGAGCTTCTATCCGGGAACGGTTTGACTTTCTTATCCGAGGACAGATTTCTCGTTCTAACCAGATTATTTATAAATTTAATTACGAAAGAAATATTATATTATTTTTCTTGTCTGGGTCCTCTTTCATTCACAATACAGAGCATATGGCAAAAGATTTTATCCGGCAGCTGGCCAGGCTTATGGACGCTCAAAATTTCACCTACAATATTGGTGTCAGTGAATGTCTGCAGGGAATCCACACAGTCCAGTCCTCCTTTTTGGAAGCTATGGACGCTTTACAGATTGGAAAAAAGGTTCATCGGGACAGCCATATTTTTCAGTATAACGAAGATATTATTTATCATACGCTGTCAAATCCTATGTCCAGTCCGCACTTGAAGAATTTTTATTTAAATGCACTAAAACCTCTAATCGAGTTTGACAGGCAGAATAACGCTTCTTTATTTGAAACTTTACACATGTATTTTAAATGTGGTTTCAGCATAAAGGAGACATCCAAAGCTTTATATATACACAGAAACACCATGGCTTCTCGGCTGGAAAAAGTCAAAGAACTATTGCCATATGATTTGTCTGATTTCAACGACTCTACCGTCCTGCTGCTGAGTTTTTATGCATATGAACTATTGGAGAAACAAAACTAGACAAATACGTGAAAAAACAATCAATCAGGAGGAAACTTTATGAAAAAATACGTAATAACTATAACAAGACAATTTGGAAGTCTGGGACGTCCTATTGCACGTGAACTTGCGGACTCACTGGGTATCGAATATTATGACAGAGATATTGTGGAAGAGGTTTCTCATAAAATGAATCTTCCAGTTTCCACTATTAGTGAATCGGAAGAAAAAGCCCGCTCTCTGTTTTTTAATATGAAATATCCTCTAGGAACCGCAACTACTCCTACGCAGGATAAAATTTTTTCTACTCAGCGAGAAATCATATTAAATCTGGCAGAAAAAGAATCCTGCATCATTGTTGGGCGCTGCTCCGATTACATACTGGAGAATATGAAAAATCATATTAGTATCTTTATCTATGCTCCTTACGAAGCCCGCATGGAAAACTGCATTAACCGACTTCATTTATCTAAGCAGGAGGCTGAAAAAATGATTGCAGCCGTAGACAAGGCCAGAAATTCTTACCATCTGCGCTATGCCCATTATCTCCCTTATGATATCAATCACAAGGATTTGCTGATTAACAGCAGTCTTTTGGGCGTAGAGGGTACCGCTAAATATCTGGCTGATTTGATACAAAAAAACTTTGAGTAGATATGGTATTACTGGTCAAATTACTCTCTTACTATTTTGTACATTTCAGTCAAACAATAGAAAACACGCTCTGGGAGTTTTCTATTGCCTTGAACTAAAAAAGGGGCTGTCGGGAAATAGACAGTTCTAAACAGGGGAAGGCATGACTCGTATGAGCCACGCCTTCCCCTGAAATTTATCCATAAAAAGAGAGAAAGATGGCTAAACGATAACCA
>CASEML010000128.1 GCA_949289145.1 uncultured Eubacteriales bacterium
AGATATGGGAGGAATTGAGTGGACTGTATTACCTTAGAGCACGTTACTATAACCCAAGAACAGGGCGGTTTACGCAGGAAGATGTTATATATAATGATGGACTGAATCTGTATGCTTATTGTAATAGTAATCCGGTGATTTATAGTGATCCGAGTGTGTTTGCAAGAAAAAACATAAATTCATGCGAACCAAAAACAGGAAATAGTAGAACTAAAGTAAATAATATGGGTGAGTTCTTTGAAGATGATTTTGGTAAAAGTATCAAAGGAAATGTTGCTAAAACTAAAAAACAATTTCAAGGACAAAATATATATGAAGTAACTAAAAAGACAAACAATCCATATTTGAAAAAAGGGGATAAATTTTATTTAGATAATCTCCATAAAGATCATATAGAGGTATTTGACAAAAGAGGAAATTTAAGAGCAGTATTAAATTTAGATGGGACACTTAATGAAGTTAAAACAAAAAGTGCAATTGGAAGGAAGCTGAATTAAAAATATGTATATAGAAAATAGTATTAAGGACACATTTGACTTGATAAAAAAAATAAATAAAAAAAAGAATAATTCTTTTTTTTCAAAAGAAGAAGAAAAAGAGCAGGAGGAGAATATAGAACAAATATCCGAAATAATAACTAGATTTAAGGATATATTAGAAAAAATAGACAGGTTAAACAAGGAGGACAGTGGGGAATTATTAAGCGAATTTATACAACTTCATTTAGTTATAGGAGAAATAGAATGGCAATATGATCAATTGCATGAAATAATAAGAAAAATAATAAAAAATATAAAGTGAATTATTATATAAAAATGCAATCAAGATGCCTTGCCAACAAACTGCCCCTTGCCAATCCGGTGGACGGAGTCACAGGAAATCTGTATATCCCGGCAGTGGACATGAAACTGCCGGAAATAACAGTCCGTCAATCTCAGAAGTGGCTTATTAGGTCCCGGCTGGACCTGCAGTCTGGAAAGCCACCTGTAGAAACATTACCTCGAAGCCAGCAGAAGCAGAAATCAGAAGCCTTTCTGTCTATGATGAGCAGGGATTGCTAGTACAAGCATCGGAAGGTGGAAGTGTATACCATTATGAAAGAGATAGCGAAGGAAACACCCTAAGGAAAAGTGCCTGGGGCGGCAGGACGTTATATGAAGCTGCTTATGATGCCTGTGGCAGAATCACAATGCTTGACGGAACACGCTACCAATATGATAAGGCAGGACGTTTACAGCAGGCAGAGTCAGAGCAGGGAATCCGTGCAGTCTACCGTTATAATAAAAATGGAATGCAGAGGGAAGTAGTCTGTGGTAATGGTTTGAGGACAACCTATGGATATGACAGTAGAAACCAGTTGATCTCCCTGAATGCAGGATTTGAAGGGAAAGAGCCGTTGTTGCGGGCAGTCTACCGTTATGATGGCAATGGGAACAGGACAGGAAAAGAGGAACAACTTCATAGAAAGCTTGGAACTCAAGGAGAGGTAGAACAAACAACCTACTGTTATGATAAAATGAACCGTCTGACTGGAGAGAGCAGGAATGGAAGTGAAACCAGCTATAGCTATGATCCAGCAGGAAACAGAACCAGCCGTATTCAGGCGGGGAACAGGGAAACCTATTGTTATAACAGCAGGAATCAGTTGACAGAACTTACCTGTGATAATAGAAATATAAGATACAGCTATGACTTTGCGGGAAATCTGGCAGAAGAAAACTATTCTAGTGCAACAGAAGGCAGTAGCAGAATCCAATATACTTACGATTCCTATAATCGAAATACCGAGGTAAAGAGAGACAATTTCCGACAAAAGAATATTTATGATGCCGAGGGATATCGTTGCGGGCTGGAAGAAAATGAGAAAGTAACGAATTTCGTATACAGGGCTGGAATGCTGCTTGGTGAAAAATCAGAGGAAAACGAATTAAAGCAAAGCTATGTGTTGGGTAATGAATACATAGGTTTGCTAAGTGAAACCAAGAAAGAATCCACAGTGCAGTACTATGTTACGGATGAACAGGGAAGCGTACGGTATGTATTAAATGGTAATGGTGAAGTAGAAAGTTATTATCAGTATGATGCCTTTGGAGAAACGGTTATACAGGAAGGGAATCAGAGCAGGCTACGATATAATAGCCAGATATGGGAGGAATTGAGTGGACTGTATTACCTTAGAGCACGTTACTATAACCCAAGAACAGGGCGGTTCACGCAGGAAGATGTTATATATAATGATGGGCTGAATCTGTATGCTTATTGTAATAGTAATCCGGTGATTTATAGTGATCCGAGTGGGTTTGCAGGTACGGCAAACTCAACGAATCCAAATTGCGGAGCAAAATCAGGTGATAAAGAAACTAAAACTTTAAGTGAGTGGCTGGAAAATGATCCGGATCTTTTGGAAGAAACTAGAAAATGGTATAAAAATGATCCAGAATGGTGGTCTATTGATCCAGATGAAACACCAGTATTTTATAGAACACAAAGTGAAGTGAATGAAATTAGAAAAAAATCGGGAGAAAGTGGTGGACATCATCCACATGGTTTGGCGTTAGGTGGACCAGAAGGGCAAAAATTAACTCCAACTGGGGAAACGCGTACTAAGAAAAATAAAAAACATAGTAAGGTTTCTGGATTGCAAAGAAGAGTAATTAATAAAATAAAAGGAAAGTAACAACCAAATACTTTTTTGAGTGAAAGGAAGGAAAAATATGAAGGAGTTTATTAAATGGTTAGAAGAAAATAATTGGAATTATATTTTAAAACAAAATAAAGAATTTTCAATTCCAAGAGAAATATTGGAAAGGTATAAGGGCATACCAAAAGAATATATAGAAATATTGGAAACTTTTAAACAATGTGTATCTCCAAGTGATAAAGTATGGTTTTTGTGCGAAGATGATTATAAAAATAATGCCTCAGACTACTGCTGGAATGAGTTTGAATTAATAGGATTAGAAGCAGCTCAAGCTGACAATGACGAAAAATGGGAGAAGGAAATCAAAGAATGGTGGAGCAAACATTTTCCGTTTATTATTTCATTAAATGAAGGATATTCCTTTTATGCAATTGATTTATCGCAAGATGTAGGAGCAATTGTATATGGGATTGAACCTGAATTTGAAGAAACTGAAAAAGTAGCGAAAAATTTAGAGGAGTTTTTGAAATTGGTTACTAAGGGAAAAATTTTATTATAGGTGTACATATAGTTGTGCAATAACTAATAATGATATTAGACTTTACATAGTATAAAATGCTTTAGACAAGGGTGCTTACTATGTATATGACATGGCAGGGAGAAGAACCATTTCCACATATTCATATATGGGATTGGAGCAAGAAACCACCAAGACAAGATAGTTGGAATTAGGAGCAAAAAAATGCATGATGATTATATCGTTGGATATAGTGTAAATTTAGAAGAAAAAGATATGGTTATTCAGACATATAATGACAGTGAAAAGAAGCAGAAAAAAATTTGCTTTTCAGAAGTTTTGACGCATTGTTTCAAATGTATTATTGATTATAATATAATTTTGGATATTCAGGAATGTGAAATTAGTAGTTTTGTTAAAGATAACCAAGAAGAATTGATAAAAATGGAAGGTTATTGTTGGCCAGTTGATTATCAAACCGAGCAAGAATTAATTGAGCTTTTAGTTGCTAAGGAGTATAAATATATAAAAATAAATTCTTCATATGGTATGTTTGGGTGGATACTCGCAAAGTCCTATAAAATATGTGAATGAATTAGATTTTTGTGACAAACTTAATTATAGTTATATTTTAGGATTATCAATTATATAATTTCTTTTACAAAAATCTATCTCCTACTTGTTCACATAGTGAATGATATGTAGGTGATAGATTTTTTAAGTTTATTACCAGAGAGAATGCTGTCTATTGTTATAACAGCAGGAATCAGTTGACGGAACTTACCTGCGATAATAGAAAGAACATAAGATACAGCTATGATTTTGCGGGAAATCTGGTAGAAGAAAACCATTGTAGTGCAACAGCAGGCAGCAGCAAAATCAAATATATTTATGATTCCTACAATCGAAATACGGAGGTAAAAGGAAGCAGCTTCCGGCAAAAAAATATTTATGATGCCGAGGGATATCGTTGCAGGCTGGAAGAAAATGAGAAAGTAACGAATTTCGTATACAGGGCTGGAATGTTGCTTGGTGAAAAATCAGAGGAAAACGAGCTAAAGCAACGCTATGTGTTAGGTAATGAATACATAGGTTTGATAAGTGAAACCGAG
>CASEML010000129.1 GCA_949289145.1 uncultured Eubacteriales bacterium
CCTCCAAGGCTTACTCTTACATATTTTCTTCCCAGTGCCTTCGCTACACTCTGACCGATACTTGTCTTGCCGGTTCCCGGTGCTCCCACAAAAAGAAGAATGGAACCGGACTGCTTTTTATTCAATGCCATAACTGCAATCTGCTGAATAATACGCTCTTTTGCCTTTTTCAATCCATAATGTTCCTCATCTAAAATCTTTTCTGCTTTTGTTAAATCAATTTGGGCAAATTCTTCCTTTTTCCAGGAAAGGCTGGTAACAAAGTCCAGATAATCATACAACATACCATATTCGTGGCTGTTTTCTCCTTCCTGTTTCATACGGTTTAATATCTTTTCTGCCTCTGCTTTTGCAGTTTCATTCATGCCTGCATTTTCAATTTTCTGCTCAAACTTCCGAATATCCGTAATATTTTCCGGATGCATTTCATCTAATTCTTTCTGTAGAATCTCAATCTGTTTTTTAATGGCTTCTTCCCGGTATATTTTTTCGTGAGATTCTGTCTGTGCCTTTTGGACTTCCGCTCCGATTTCTGACACTTGAATCAGCTCATAAATTGCCCGTTCCATTAATTCATAACGTTGGGATATTTTATCAGCTTCCAGAATCTGATATTTTTCTTCATTAGAAAGATTCAACTGATAGGACATGGTTGCTGTCATTTCTTCTAGGGTTTTCCAACGCATAATATGATTTCTTGCCATCATGCCCCACTGATAGCCACTGATAAATTTTAACAGCGAAGCTCTTATGGTTTTAAACTGTTGCTGAAGCTGCTGTTCTTCCATATCCATAATATCTTCTCTTTCTGTATAAGACACTTGAAATTCATCATTTACAATTTTAATTTCATCAATGTTTACACGGCTTATGGTACGAATCCCCACATTTCCATCCTTATCCTCTCCTTCCACAACGCCGCTAACGCCGATAGGATAGAAATCCTCCTCAGTCATATCCTCACGTTTCTTGTCCTCTTTCAACATCACAAATACGACCTCTTCGCCGCTGTCTGCCTCTTTTTTCACGATTTCCTTAAAATATTCGCTTTGGAAGTAAAAGGTAACTCCCGGTACTACCACCAGATTATAAAAAGGTACTGTAATCATACGCTATTTCTCCTTCATCATACTCATACATTCTTATGTACTTTCTTGAAATATAATTTTTGTTAGCACTCATGCCTGTTGAGTGCTAAGTTGCGGTGAAAAAAAATGCTTCTTTCGAAGCAAAGGTTAATAGATATTTTTTGTTTTAAAACTGCTTATTTTTAAATTATTATAGTCTGAAATTCTAAATTGTCAATGACTTTTATATTTTTTTTATAAATTTCAGTAACAGTTCAGACTTATCCATTCATCACAATTTCTGCCACACTTCCGATACTGTCCTCACTCCTGCTTTTGGTAATCACAATTTTTTTATCAATCCTCTCCTTTAGTTCCGACACATGAGAGATAATTCCTACCATACGCTCCCCCTCCGCCAATCCGTGCAGTGCTTTCATCGCCTGATTTAGTGCTTCTTCGTCCAGTGAACCAAAGCCTTCATCAATAAACATAGTATCCAGCCGAATTCCTCCGGCATTTGCCTGCATTTCATCGGAAAGGCCCAGTGCCAGAGAGAGGGAGGCCTGAAAAGATTCCCCTCCGGATAAGGTTTTTACGCTTCGTTCTGTTCCATTATAATGGTCGATCACATTCAGCTCCAAACCTGTCTTTTCCTTTTTATTTTCACCATTCTCCTGACGTTTCAGCTCGTATTGGTTTCCGCTCATTAGCAACAGTCTTTGATTGGCACGCTTTAAAATACGGTCAAAATATGCCATCTGCACATAAGTTTCCAATTCTATTTTCCGCTTCTTAACCACATTTCCATTGGCAGTGTCAGAAAGTGCTTTTACCCGGATATATTCCTGTTCCGCTTGCACCAGGTTCTTTTGATGCTCTGAAACACGCTGGCAGATCACCTGATTTGTTTGTAAAATACGGTAACATTCTATTAATTCTTTTGAAAGTACTTCCTGACGATTCTCCAACTTCTGTTTTTGCTGTGTCAGTTCTTCTTCGTCCAAATCTTCGTTTTCTTTACTCTGGCTCTCCAAATCTTCAATCAAAGCTTTTAACTTACCGATTTCTTCTCTGCATTGCTGATAACTTTTTTGGGCATCTTCATATTCTTTTTCCAAGGCTACCATCTGTTTCCGGAATTCGGCAATTTTTTCTTGGATTTCTTCTTTACTGTCACCCTGAAGTTTTTCCTTTAATTCCCAAACCAACCGTTCCTGCTGCTCCATTGTAGCAAGCTTGCGTTCCAACGCAAGCGCCATCTGTTGGATTTCTGCAGACAACTGATTTTGCTGTTCTTCCTGCTTTAAAACATTTTCTTCTAACGCTTTCTTTTGTTCTGATTTTTTATTGTTTTCTTGTATCTTATGTTCTAATTCAACGAAATGTACTTCCAACTTCTGTAATAACGCTTCTGCCACAGAAAGCAGTGCATCCTTGCGTTGTTCTGATTCATCGGTAGGAGGCAGATATTCCGGCAGCTTTGCCAATGATGCTTTCAAATTCTCTTGCAAAGTATCCATGCTTCCTCTAAGCTTACCCAGTTTGTTTTCCAAAGCCTGTCTGTTTGTATCTTCCTGCTCCAGCCACTTTTTTACTTCTTTTTCCTGCGTTTCCAGGGAGCGATAGATTTGCACTTTTTCCTCTGCTTCACTCCAAAGTTGTTTCATATGAGAATACAATTTCTCTGTCTTTTCTTTTGTTGCAGCATTAAAATCTTTTTGTGACAGTTCCTTAACTGCAAATTTTATTAATTCCTGCTCTGCCATAATTTGTTGCTGCTGCACTGATTTTTCTCCCTGTGCTGCCGCCAGCTCCTGTCCTTTCTCTGTCAGTCTTGTCTGCAGCTTCTTTTTTTCTTCCTGCTTCTTTGTAACCTCTTCTGAAAGTTTTGCAAACTCTTTCTCTTGTTTGGATAAATTCTCTTTTCTTTGTGCAAGCTGTTTCCTGTATTGGAACAATTCCTCCTCTTGAGCCGTAATAAATTCCTTCCATTTTTCCAGATACTCTCTATTCTCTGCAAAAAACTTTTCTTCCGAAAATTCTTCTGCCATCTGACTTTTAAAGCTTTCTGCCAATTCTGCTGCTTCCTGCCCTGCCTGTATGCGTTTCTGTCCGGCCTCAGCACTGACTCTCTCAGCTTTTGCTTCCCACTGAGATACCACCTCTCTGGCCTGATCTAATTCCTCCTTTTGAGGAACCTCTGCCGGAATCAGGGCTAATGTGGGGTGATGGGTAGCTCCACACACAGGACATGGTCTGCCTTCGATAAGATTCTTTGCCAAAATTCCTGCCTGAGCATCTAAAAACAACTGCTCTAAATTATTGCATTTGCTTCGTTCTTTCTCCCGCCTGTCCACAGTTTTCTTGTATTCTTCCTGCTTTTCCCTCATCTGCTGCATTTTTTCTGAAAGTCTGCTCAATTTTTTCTTTTTTTCCTGCAAAGCTTTTTCTTTTACTTTCAGCTCATTTTCTTCCTTTTCTAACTGCACTAACTTTAATGGGGCATTCTGTACTGCTTCCTGTGCTTTTTCTTTTTCCTCTAGTTCTGCTTCCTGTTCTAAAAAAACTTTCTCCAGGTTTTTCTTTTCCTCAGAAAGATCATGAACCTTTTTGATTGTAGTATCCAAGAGACTTTCACTGTTTTCCCACTGTTTTTTCAAACGCTCTGTTTCCTGCAGAAGCTGTTTCGCCTTTGTCTCCTGACTGGCAGCATCTTTTAATTCCTCTAACTGCCGGGTTAAATACTTATATTGCACCTGATGCTTTTCTAAATTATCTTTTGTGTCTGTAAGACTTTTGTTTTCCTTGGTGATTTTTTCATAAATCTCAACTAGAGCTTCTTTTCCCTGTTCTAACTCAGTCTTTTTCCCTGTGATAAACTCCTGCTGATGATGCAGTCTTTCCCCTTCTTGAGCTACATTTTTCAACTGCTCCAGACTTCTTTTGTCTTCTCTTATTTTTTCCTGCAGCATTACCTGAGATTTTTCCTTTTCCTGCTGTTCTTTCTTCTGTGTTTGTAATTCTTCCTGCTGTAACATCAGTTTCTTTTCTTGGTTTTTTAAGTTCTCGTGCTCTGCTAAGTGCTCTTGCTCAATACGAATTTTTTCTTTTAATTCTTCACATATTTTGGGATGATTTTTTGCCTTCTCTAATGCCTCTTTCGCCAGTTCTTCTTTCGGAAGCAAATCCTGCAGACTGCGTTTTTGCTGCTCTAATTTTTCTTTCAGTTTCTTTCTCTGAGTTGCCTGAGAAAGCATTTTAATCCGCTGTTCCTTCTTTTCTGAAAGTAAGGTCTGTTCTTCTTTTAACTCCTGATACCGTTTTTCATCTGCTTCATTTAACTGGATTAAAAGTTCTAATCCTCTCTCAATACTTCCCTCAAACTTACGTTTTATCAACTCTGATAATTCTTTACCAATGACCGGATTATGGTCACAGGAAATATCCTCCATATACTGATTGATGCTTTTTCTGGTGTCATCATAAATGCTTCTTCTGGTCTTTTCTTCCTCTTTTAGTCTTATTTGAAGCACCTGATACAATTTTGTGTGAAAAATCTTTCGAAATGTCTCACTTCGTTCTGCTGTTCCTGCAATTAGAAGCTTTTGAAAATCTCCCTGAGCGATCATGGCAATCTGGGTAAACTGATGATAATCCACTCCCAAAAGTTCTTCTATTGTCTTTGTCACTTCTGCCGACTTTGTCACTGGCTGTCTGTCATCCGGAAAGGTAAGCTCTGCCTCACTTTTCCGGGTGGTAAGCCCGCTTCCTCGTTCCTTGGGGCGCAGGTATTCCGGGTTTCTTTTTACTTTATATTTTTTTCCCTGATACAAGAAGGTCAGTTCCACAAATGTGGGCACATCATCTTTTGCGTATTTACTGCGAAACATATCCGTAACTCTGACACTTCCGCTGGCTTCTCCAAATAATGCAAAAGCAATGGCATCAAAGATCGTTGTTTTTCCTGCTCCGGTATCTCCTGTAATTAGAAATACTCCCTGATTTCCCAACTGTTCAAAATCAATTTCTGTTTTTCCCGCATAAGGTCCAAAGGCACTCATAGTTAACTTTAACGGCTTCATTTACAAATTTCCCCCTTCCCTTAATTTTTCAATAAGATTTTTCGTGAAATCTTTTTGTACTTCACTCATAGGCTGATTATTTTGCAATTCAAACAATTCCTCAAACAGTTCCATCTCTGATTTCTGCTCCACTTCTTCTGTGGCGCCAACTTCCTGTACACTTTGTGTCCGCCTGTTGTCATAATCCATACACATAAGATTGGGATAAAACAGGCGAAGCTTCTGCAAACCGTCTGGTACATCTTCTTCGTCAGTGAGAGTTACATAAATGTAATCCTGCTGATTGATACTTTCATAGAAGGGCTTACTGGTAATTTCTAAATAAGTTCCTTTTATTTTTCGCATATCCCGCAGGGGCTGTAATGGGATCGCAGTAATTTCCACCTTCCCCTTCTCTGACAATTCCACCAGGGTCACGGATTTCTGCTGATTTACTTCGGAAAAAGAGTATTTTAATGGTGTGCCACAGTAGCGCACGGTATCCCTCCCTACCTTTTGAGGACTATGAAGGTGTCCCAAGGCCACATAATCAAAATCTTCAAAGGTTTCTACGGAAATCTGGTCAATGCCACCTATCTGCAATTCCTCCGACTCACACTGTTTTGCCCCTGCCACAAACTGATGGGCCACTAAAACATTTCTTTTTTTCTTATCTATGTTCATTTCCCTGATGGCGATTTCCAATGCCTTCTGATAAGAATCAATTTCTTCCTCTGTTCGATACTTTTCCTCTAAGGCATGGCGTACTGTTGCCGGTTTTAAAAACGGCAGCAAATATATATTTACCAAACCATAGCTGTCCTTTAATGTTACTGTGCTGACCCTTCCGTTGTAAACCGGAGATAAATAAACATTTCTTCCCTTTAATAAGTCTGCTCCGAAAGAAATTCTTTCCGGAGAGTCATGGTTTCCGCTGATGGCTATTACCGGAATGTTTAAATCTGCCAGCCGGGTAAGAAACTTATCAAAAACCTGCACTGCCTCTATGGGTGGTATGCCTTTGTCATACAAATCACCTGCAATCAGCACTGCATCCGGATGCTGCTCTTTCACAATCTGCAGGATTTGCTGTAAAATATATGTTTGATCCTCCACCATAGAAAAGCCGTGGATACGTTTTCCTATATGAAGGTCGGATAGGTGCATTAATTTCATACTTGATACCTCTTAGTATTGAGATTGTTGTTTATAATTCTTTTGAATATTATACCATTTTATTTCACCATTAAGCAATAAGTCCCGTTTATGTCCCGGCAATTTTGTTATAAATCCCAAATTCATTCCAACCAACAAGGCTGCAATGATCGTGCCGATTCCTACACTCCCTAAGCTGTGTATCATAACAAGACAGACTATGGCAGAAATTAAGACCATAGAAACATCAAATGCAATTTTAACTTTGGAAAATTCAATGTATGTTGTATCGGAAATTGCCTGCATTATGCCTTCTCCTGCCACTGGAATGAGATCTACCTGTTCTTGTGTATGCTTTTGCGTTAATTACAACACCATTTCGTCCTTTGCACTAAAGGTATACGTGTCGTTCTCTGTCGCAAATTTGTTTAATAATCTTTTGCAAAATCAGCATGGTCTGTTGTGATTCCGTGATAATTATCAAAATATTCACTTTCAAAAACCTCCAGGCTGTTTACTGTCCAGGGATGTACATAAATGCCACGAAATCTTGCCGCCTGAAGAATTTCTCTGCTTTGTGCACCGTAATTACAATTATAAAAGTATCCATACCCATCCATGGGGGCGCATAATTCCTTCATAGCAGTTGCCACATCATCCGTTGCGGAGCATACGCTGTTTAGTTCCCCCCACTGCCACATTTTACATTGCTTTACGCACTAATTCTAACTGGTAATCGTAGAAGGAAATAAATACCACTCTGTCTTCCATGTTCATTTCCTTAATAATTTTCACCATCGACTCAATTACATTGGTATCACCTGTTTTTATCTCAATCACATGAATAATATCATCATCAGGATTTGCTTCATCTGCTCCGGTCAAGATTACATTTGTAACCTGTTCTTTTTCTGTTCTCACCCATACGGATATTCCGCGAGCCTGAATGTACTGTATATTTTCTTCTGTTGCCAACTATTGTGGCCATACAAGACATGCACTCCTGCCCTCCGATTGCAGGCTGCCGGCAAGATCTCCGGATCACTGGAGATAACCATGATATCTACTATATTATTTTCCTCAACATAGACTGCGAAATTCTCTGCCACCTCCATGCTCTCAACTCGGAAACCAGCCAATGCTTTCTTATCAGTTCTTGCCACATAATCTGCAGTAATACGGTCAAAGGTAAATGCAACTTTTCCGTATTTCATCTGATCCTGAGCATCGTATCTCACCATAAGACATGGCGCCCAACGCGTACTGTCTACGCTGTCGCTCACTTTCAAATCTACAGATAACATGTAATCTCTGCCATAGTTGAAAACTGTAAGAACTACATTTTCATATGTCATACTCTCTATTGCTTTTACACAAATAGCACCGTCTTTTGCATCAATCATGGTGCTGGCTTTTTTCGCATTGTACAATTTTGCAGAAATTTCACAACGCTACTCGTATATCATTCATTTTCACTGTTCTCCTATTCTCTTAACATAACCACTGTGAACTATGACGTTTCACGGCTGCGGAAATAAGCAAAAAGACTTAATCTGCATATATCACATTACTCCTCCATAAATTCAAACAAGTTCCCCTGCTCCACATGGAATTGTGACAATTCCATTTTCTGAATATCATTTCCTTTCGTGTGATTGCTTTTCAAATACTGCATTCCCTTTTTCATACTGGAACTTACCAACTTTAATACATATATATTATCAAATCTGTTGTAGACAGAATCGCCGCCAATGCCGGACAGACAAATTAGTTGGGTATTGGTTTTCTTTGCCATATCAGTCAAAGGTTTTAACAAATGCTCTGCATTAGTCTGGGCAAAAGGGTTGTCCATCAAAAGCACCTTTCCCTCTTCTCCCATGGCAAACAGGTCTGTTTCATCTCTCCGCATATAACTTAAAAGGCTAGAAAGAATGACAAACGCAGACAAAAATCCTTCACCGCCGGAATTTGCGGAAACTTCTGCCCAAGAAATCGGCACTTCGCGTTCTGCCTCGATTTTGTAAAGACGTACGCCCACATTGCCCATTCCTACCACTTCATCATACAGTCTTCTTGTAGTAATGACTTTTCCTAAAAATTCCTCTATATTGTGATTTTGTTCAATGGTTTCCATTCCCATCTGAATAAAACTGCTTACAAAATCCCTTACCCTTACCTGATACAGTTCCTTATTTTCTTCCCAGGAAGGTACGGTAATTTTCAGCATTTTGATGGTTCTTTCCCTTATGGTGACAGAGGAATTTTTATCAATTCTTGCCATATGTTCATTCACATCTTTTACATATTCCAAAAATGTTTCTTCTAAGCTGTTACGCTCTTTCTCCACATTTTCTAAATCCACTTGCAGTTTCTGTAATATACTGGTATAAGAAGCTATGGTAGTTTCTAACTGCCTCCTTATATCTCCCACCTGTTCGATTAAGGACAGTAAATTTGAAAAACCTTTTTGGAAGAAATCTTCTTTATAGTCTTCCTTGGAAGCTATTTCCTGCACCAGATGTTCTGTTGCCCGTTTTGCCTTTTCCTTACTCTCCTTCCGATTCTGGAAATCTCGTCTTAATTCTCCCTGGAATCTTAAAAGCTCCTCTTTTGTCATAGAATCTAACGAGTACTCCAAAATTTCACGAGAAACTTTAAAATCTGTGTATTCTGACATGGCAGCCTGGGTGTTTTCGAAAGCATTTAACTGTTCGGTAAGTGCTTTCATTTTCTTACTGTTTTGTTCTAATTCATGAACGGCTAATTTTCTTCGTACCGCAAAATTAGTATCTGTGATAATTTTCTGATCCAGCGGTTCTTCCAGGCCTGTTTTCTCCTGCAATTCTTTCTGGCAAAATTGGATTTTTTCTTCTAATGAAGTGATTTTATTTTCCAAGGTAATATTGGCTTCCGTGGCTGCGTTCACTTCACGCTCCAAATCTTCCGCTTCTTTTTCCAAACGAGTTTCTTCTTCCTTGGAATAAACAATTTTTTCATATTCTTGTGCCGGAACATTATATTTATTTTTATGTTTCAAATCTGCCAGTTTTTCTTGGTAACGTATTTCTTCCTTGTTTAAGCTCTCCCTTAATTGCTTGATATCTGCGGAAAGTCCCTGCGTAATTGCCTCATATCTGATTTTAGCTGCAACATAGTCAAAATCTTGTGAAACCTGTTGTTTTTCTTCTTTTTCATATATGGCAAACTCTGCCACATCACTAGCCCAGCCACTGTGCTTATGTTCCAAAACTCTTTTTTCCGACTTTAAGCTGTCCAAAGAATCTCCCAGCTTTTTATATTTCTCATTGAGATGAGCTAATCTTTCTTCAGACTCCTTTTGCTTTTTCTTAAGTGTCTCTTGCCTTCTCCTGTTTTCTTCATATTTTTCATAAAATGATACAAGACTTATATATTCTTCTTTTCTTATATCGTAGTCCTTTTGTAAAGATTTGCACTGTTCTATTTCTTTTCTGATATCTTCTATGGTGTAGGCAAGTTCTTTCTTCTTTTCTTTACATGCAACCAGCCGATTTTGAAGATCGTTTTCCTCTTCCTTAAGCTTTTCTATTTCCTGTGATGCTTTCTCCATGCGTGCCAGTGTAAACTCCTGACGTTCCAATATGTTACGTCGAAAGCGGTATTCTTCTATCTCCTCTTTCTTTGACCCTATTTTCCTTTTGGTTTCTTCTATCTGCTGTTGCTTCTCTCTTAAAAGCTGCTCTAAGGCTTTCCGGTCCAGCAAATGGCTGTTAAACATCACAAAAAAGCTTACTTTTTCTAAGGTAATCAGTGTACCCGGTCTTTTCATAACCTTCTCTTCTAATTCTTCCCGCATCATAACAGGAATTGGAAAATTCGTATAGATTTCTTTGTTGTTTTCCGCAAGCTTTTTCATATCATTTCCACTGACAATAATGCTGTATGGAAGAAACGGATTCTCACGAACCAGCTTCTGGTTTTCTTTCACACTTCTGCCGTTTTTCTGAAGCCACTCCATGCCGTAAATAATATCAATACCGGATTCTTCTAAAAATTTCATCACGTTTTCCGGCAGTTCCATTACTTTTCCCTGTCTTAAATTGTCATATTCTTTTGTATATGCTTTTTCTTCTGTAACATAATTTTCTTTGACCTTCTCCAACTCCTCTATTTTTCGGTCAAAACGCTGCAAAAGAGCTCCTTTAGAATCCAGTTCTTCCTTAGGAGCCTCAATATACTGCATGAGAATCAAACGTTCTTCTTTTTCTTCTTTCATTTTATCTGCACTTTCTTGCAGTTTTGAAAACTCATAGGATAATTGAACACCTCTCTTCTCATACTCCTCTTTGCTGTTTTCTATGCGAATCTTCTCTTTTTCTAATTCCATCATACGCTGAGAAGATTTTTCTATATGCTGTTTATTCTCCCGGACTTGTTCCTCCATTTTTTTTTCATATATCTGCAAGCTTCCTTCTTCATATTCTCCCAGAATATTTCTGGAAAGACCGAAAGAAAAACGACGATTAAAGGTTTCCTCCACCTGATCATAAGATGATATGGCCTGTTTTAAACCGCCTATTTGGGTTGACAAGCTTTTTTGTGTTTCCGTTTCCTGTTTACTCTGTATTTGGTTTTCCTGCCGCTGTTTTAGTATATCTGTTATTTCCTCCTGCTTTTGTTCCAGATTTCTGGCGCATTCTTCCAGCTTCTCAGAATAATAATGATACAAAATGGTGCCTAAGCGGACTCTGTCTCCCTCGGTGTCTTTTTGCTGTTCCATAATCATATTTATTTTTTGCTGCAACTCTGCTATGTTTTCTCGAAAGTCCTCTGCTTCTTCATACAAATGAGCACACCGGAGTTTGCACAGTTTTTTCTCAGCTTCCTCTTTTGCATATTTGCTTCCGGTGATTCTTGTTTCTGACAAAAGTCTGTCTTCTACCCTTTCTGCTTTTTCTTCCTGCAATTTGTACAGTTCGTAAGATATCCTTTCCTGTTCAATCCGGTTTAAAAGCATTTCTAAGCGTTTCTTTTCTTCCGATTCTCCTACTAAATTTTCATTAAGAAAATCAATTTTTTCATTTACTTTTTGGATAAAATCTGCTATCTGGCTCTTTTGCTGTTCTAATAATTCCTCTTCCTGCTCATATGCTAAAATGGCATCCTCCATCACTTTTGCATCTTCAAAATACTTTTCCATAATCTCTTTTTGCTGTATTTTGGACTGATTATTTCGATACATTCGGATAAATTTGTAGGCAAGACTCTGAAATCCTTTGATTCTGCTGTTTTCCACATTCAGTTTATTTTCAATAGCATCCAGAAACCACTTCTCTACCAGACCTTTTTCATCTTTTGCATTGGAAAATAATTCAGACAAACCGGATTCCTTCAGATTCACTTTTTTAATAATACTTTCCCATTCCTTATAATTAATCTGATATTCGCCCAATTTAGAAAAATACATTCTTCTATGATTTGCATTCCCCATATCATAATAGGAAAACTCCGAATTTTTCTCTTTTTTCAGCTTTTCGAATTCTGCCTTACAGTCACCAAAGCCCCGCAAAACTTTACCGCTGCCACGTGGCTCAATAATAGGAAGATGATCCATATCATATTTTTCCGCCTGCTTATAAAAGGCTGTAAAATTTATCATTTCCAGTTCTTCTTCCTCTTCCGGATTCTGATTTTTCCGAACCATCATACCGGTAAGGAAATACCCCTGCCCATGATCCAGCACCCACTCTGCCATAATAAATGTAGGCTGATTGCCGGTAAAGTAACTTTTGAACGGACGGTCCGAAAAATCCCGATATTTTTTGTGAACAAACAGACTCATGACCATCTGTACCAAAACTGTTTTTCCGCCGCCGTTTCTTAAGGAGAGCAGCGTGGATTCTCCATTTAAATCAAAGGTTTCATCATCAATTCTCATGGTGTTTCCATTATAATTAAGATTCATGATTCGAATTCTGTTGATCTTACTCATCTTCTAAAACCCCCAGTGCTTTCATAATGCGGTTGTAATTGTTTTTATTCAGCAATTTCCACTCCATAATATTATCTAACTTTTCAGTGGTTTTTATCATTTCATCTTCCTGGATATACACAATCAGGTTTTGTTTTTCTAAAAAATCCAGAATGCTGTTGAGAAAACCTTCTTTTGTGGTCTTTTTTCTGGAATTTTTATCATCACTTTTTAAGGCTTCAAAGGCTTCGGACATACTCTGATAATCAAGTCCTGTTTTTTCTACCTCTTCTTCTTCTTCTTCTGCTTCTTTTCCTGCTTTTAAACGCTCTGATATCAGATTCTGTAACTGTCCCGCTCTCATAAAATCCCTTGATTTACATCTGCTTCCCTGACCATCGTAAAACTCCGTAAGCAATGTAAGCAATACAAACTGCGAAAGATAATAGTCTTTGTCGGTGGCTCCGGATTTACAAAGCTCTCGTTTTAAATCTGCCTTGGAAAATCCCAAATAGGTATTGCTGATATTGGGCATAATATAAATTACATTTCCATATCGTTCAATCATGCAGTCAGCAATTTCTCCCTGGCTTTTTACCAAATTCATCACTTCTTCATTTTCTGCATATGCTTTATACAATTCCGGCTCATCCGTTTCCTTCAACTCACTATTGCAAAGCAGATAATAAAAAATGCTCTGGCTAAGTTTAATACTGTCTATTTCATATGCCATCCGGGCACCTCCTACATTTCATACCAAAGTGTTACATTAGAACATCGAATATTCTTATATTCGCCCTGTTCATTTTTCACCTGTTCAAAACACACTGTTTCTCCCTGTTCTGAGCGGGATATCAGTATTTTTTTCACGTAATTCCAATGATTTTCTTCTATTATGTCTAAAACCATTTCATTAAGCTGAAAATTTTCCGGTGTTTCCATAAGAAATTCACTTCTCTCCTTCTGCAGCTGCAAAATATCCAGCTCCCCTGCACTTAGCAGTTCTATCATAATTTCTCGAAAGATTTCTAAGGAAGGAAACAACTGCTCTTTGTTTTCGGAAAATATTTTCTCTTTTAAAACAGCTAATGAAGTACTTCCCTGTTCCATCATCTGCTCTAATACCAGTTTCAAGCTTCCTTTATATTTTTCCAGGCGTTCTTTCAAAAGCCGTTCTCTTTCTTCCCTGTACTCTTCTTCATCAAATCCTAATTCCTGTGTTTCGTCTTCTATGGTATTTTTCCGAATACGTTTCTGGATTTCAAAAGCCTTACCTATATTGTATATCTTTGGCATCTGTTTCCAAAATAACGGCTGAAAAAATTCTTCCATATGTTCTAGCAAGGACGCATCCAGCAGTACTTTATCATACAATTCACTCCGAAAATGAAATCTCTGCACCATAGTCATATTAGAGTAATTTTCTAATTCCATATCGTATAAGCTCTTTAAGTCCATATGCTCATTCAATATCTTTTGATGCTCGTCCAATGCCCGTACCAGATAGCTTTCTATTTCTTTCAAACGATTTAAACTATCTTCATCTTCTGTGGATAAGGTTCTGACATTAATATCCTGTTCTTCAAATTCCTGCACACGTTTTTCCACCAACTCTTTATGTGCCTTAAATTTTTGTCTGGTTTCTTCCACTGTATGAATATTTTCTTCTATAATTTCCCGGTATTCTTCTACGGAATATGCCAGCGCATTTTGTCTTATTTTGCCCATAGCTTCTTGGATTTTCTGGGTCTGAATCCTTAACTGGTCAAATACATTTTTAATGTCGTTTACCGCACGTCCATAATCCGCACGCTCTAAATGCAGTTTAAACAGCATTTCATGAACCGTAAGCTTTAGATTATTTTCCAGTTCCATGGTGGAAAGTATCATATTATATCCGTCTTCTGTCAGATAATAGGAGGTTCTTCGGATGCCATTTTCCAAATACACAATTTTATTTCCTATATAATTTATATGAATATCCATATATTCCTTCTTCTCATAATCATAGGATTTAAAATACATGGCGCTGCCGGAATTACTTAAAATTACATTTACAATAAAGTCCGCCAGTTGGTTTACATCGTCATAGGAATACTGCTTTTTATAATAACGGTCATTTACCGTACCAATAAATTCCGCAATATCATCTATGGTACAGTTTTCTTCTCTCAGAGAATACTCCATCAGAAATAGAAGTACCGTAAAAATCCAGTTCACCTGCTCATCGATGGTTTCGATACCGTATTGCTTCCATGTAGTTTTCTGAAAACTGTTATTCATAAGTACTGCATATCTGCCCGCACTTTTCATTCTTTTAGGAAAATCTTTTAAAAAATCCATACTTAATAATCACTCCCATTCAAAATTTCCTGGGGAATATATTTTCCGCTCTCTAACACTTTTTTTATTTCTTTCTGTAGGACAGGGGAAAAATTATGGTAAAAATTTTTTCCTGCGTTTTTATTTTGCCCCTGCTTGGTATCGGGCAACTCCTGGTATCCTATGGTTTTTGCTTTTTCTAACATTTTCTCATAGGCTTTTGTAAAAAGAATAATTTCTGCCTGCTTCTCATACTGCTTTTGCAAATGTTCATAAATCAGAATCCCCTCATAATCCAAATCACCAAAATAGTAAACTTTGTTTTGCTTATGAGCAAAATACGGTTCTACACAATTTACAAAATCGTCAAAGGATTTATAAATGCTTTTCCCACCTCCATAAACAAGTGTGCCTATCTTTAATCCCAACAAGGTATCTTTCTGATGAATTAAATGTTTGCGCATGCTATAAAAGGTATCTTTATTTTCTATAATCAAAAAATTCTGTGGTGTGGTCTTGTTATGGGAATAGTAAGACATAGGTTCTGATGTTTCATAGAAATTCAGTTTTTCAGGACAGACTCCCAAATGTGTAAGCAGTGACCGTCCATTTTCTTTATCTAAAAATTTTTCCCGGTGAAAAATCTCAAAGCTCCGCTCATTTATGGCAGCCGGGATTTTTAACAATTCTTTATTTTTCATAAGATACTGGCTGAGCAAGTGCACGTACTTTTGATCCGCAATATATTTTTCCGGATTTTTTTGATAATATGTAGTATCAAGCAAGGGACTTAGACGATAACGCAGTTCTTCGTATACTTCTGCGTAATCTTTCTCCCTTTGGAATTTCCAGTAGGCATTGTAAAGAGCCGGCTTCTTACCGTTTAGCCCGGATGCTTTCACCGGCGCTAACATCCCGTTATTTATTTGAGTACAGATATGTTCATAGAGCTGTTGGTAATCCATTTCCGGATAGGTATATGCGATATCGGATAGTTTAACTTTAATTTTTCCCATAAAAACTCCTTGCAAAATTTGGTAGTTTTATTATACTTCACCGGGGACGGTTAGGCAATAGGTGGGATTTTATCTTTTGCTCTATGCACGAATTTTCATCATCAAAATGAAGGCAGACTATCCTTTACACAAAGGGCCCCCCAGCCTACTAATTCATTGGGATACTCCGTGAACCCGGGCAAGGGTCTTGCGCCTCTTTCCAAGTATGCTTTTACTTTTTCTGCATACAAAAACGGATCGTTATTTTTTACAATGCCCCAGTCCATTAATAAAGCCGCACTGCCAGTTACAAATGGTGTTGCCATAGAAGTGCCGCTTCTTACCATATAACCGCCTCCCGGTGAAGGGCAAATGATATTTACTCCGGGTGCCACTAAATCCGGCTTAATACTCTCATTTTCTCTTGTATATCCCCTGCCTGAAAAATCTGCATAACTATTTAAATATCCATTGTAGGCCCCTACCGCAATAGCCCTCCTGGCAGTAGAAGGAATGGTAAGGGTAGTTTCCGGTGTGGGGAGCAGAAACCTTGTGCCCAAACTCATAGCCCCCTGGCTTGGAAGCCACAAATCGTAATTTCCTCTTACGATTCTCCCAGCTTTCAAAATAATACGCCATATTCCTGAATCCACATAGGAATTTTTAGGAATAAAATCAATGTAAATTTCTTGGGCAGTACTAAAAGGACTTGGTTCCCCATAATATAAGAGAAGCTCTGTTCCGGCTATTGAAAAACGCTGTGCACCTAACGTCTGTTGTAATGGTCCGATCTGTATACCGCCCGGACTTTCAATACTAATGTCCACTTGATCCACATAAGACTTCCATATCTGCAGGCCAAAAGAAGTTTCATACCGGTCCACTGCCAGTTCTACTATTGTTTCCGTATTTTCTCTTAAAATTCCACTGGTGTGTCCTCCGGCCGTACCTTCATTTCCGGTTCCGATACAAATACAATTTCTTCCCACATTTGCAATTCCATCTATATATGTTTCTATTAGTGAAGTACCATCATGGGACCCATATGTATTCCCAAAACTTAGGTTAACAGCCAACGGAAGGTTTAACTCCAGAGACTTGCGAATACAATAATCCATTGCCTGCATAAGCTCTGTGGTTCTTGGAAATGACTCTTGCCTTGGATTTCCCAGCTTTACAATAATCAGCTGACTTTCCGGTGCCGTCCCTCGATACCGCCCGGCACTTGCCCTTCCGTTTCCGGCTGCAATTCCTGCCACTGCCGTTCCATGTCCGCTTAAATCTCTGCTTCTGACAATGTTATAAGCATTACTTCCGGCTTCTATGGCCCTATTAATCTCTTGAGCTGTAAATTCTGTACCTATACTGTAACCTGACGGCGGATTGCCGGGAATGGTCTGATCCCATAAATAAAGAATTCTGGTGGTTCCGTCTTCTTTTTGAAAATCAGGATGAAGATAATCAATTCCTGAGTCGATTACTGCCACACCACAATCTCTGCCGCTTAAATTCAGATTTCCACTCTGTACTTCATCAATACAAGAAACGGCTCTTGCCTGCTCTATGGCAAAAAAGAGCCGCTTTGGTTTTTCTATGTATTCTATTGTTGGTACCTGTGCCAGCCATTCTAACATGGACTCTCTTAGGGTGATAACCGCATACCCATTTAATAATTCTACTACATCAATACCCTGATCCCTTAATATATCCAGACCACCGGAGTGTTTTACAATTACTTCCCAGGTTTTTTCTTCTGCATCATATCCAATGGCAAGTTCCAAGGATTTTTCTCGTTCTGCCTCTGTTGCATCCAATGCCAGATTGAGCAGATTTTCCAGTTTCTGATCCTCCATTTTTAACACCCATCTTTTCTTCCATTTATGATATTATACGCAAGGGTGTAGGGGGGGTATGCCCAATCTTCTTGTATCTGACAAATTATTATCTTTTTTTATACAGAATACGGATAGAATTCATTACACAGAGCATTGCCACTCCCGTATCTGCAAATACTGCCAGCCACATGGATGCAATACCTGCCAAACCTAAAATCATAACGATTGCCTTAACCACGAGAGCAAAGATTACATTTTCCATGGAAATTTTTCCGGTTGTCTTTGCAATTTTCATAGCATTGGGAATAGCTTCCATACCGGAAGTCATAAATACCACATCCGCTGCCTCAATGGCTGCATCGACCCCGCTTCCCATAGCTGCCCCCACATCTGCCCCTGCCAGAACCGGTGCATCATTAATTCCGTCGCCTACAAACATTACATTTCCGTATTTTTGTCTTATTTCTTGTAGTTTGCTCACCTTATCCTCCGGCAGCAGCTTGGCATATACTTGCTGTACGACTGTCTGACCGGCAACTGCCTGAGCATTTTGTTCTGTATCACCTGTAAGCATAACCGTTGTCAATACCTGTGTGTTTAGTTTTTCTATGGCAATTTTAGCATCTTTTTTAATCGTATCAGATATTAGCAGATGTCCTGCATAAATCCCCTCCACTGCCAGCAGCACCTCCGTTCCATAACCTTCATTTTGATACCGGGAACAATCTACTCCCTGTTCCTTCATAAGCTTTCTGTTGCCACACAACACCTGCTTTCCATCTATTACTGCCAGAATTCCATGTCCGGAAAGCTCCGTTATTTTTTCTGCATGTTTTTCTTCTACTTTTCCTTCTTTTGCCGCAGCTACAATACTTACTGCAATAGGATGGGTTGAGTTTGCTTCACATGCGGCAGCTAGACTTAATAATTCCTGCCCGCTTCTTTCCCCCGCTGAAACACATTGCTGCAGTACAAAGTTTCCCTCTGTAATAGTTCCTGTTTTATCCATAACAACAGCTTTTACATCTTTCATTGCTTCCAGAGAAATGCCCCCCTTAAACAAAATTCCCTGTTTAGAACCTGCACCGATACCTGAGAAAAATGCCAGCGGTACACTTAAGACTAGGGCACATGGACAACTGATAACCAGAAAAGTCAATGCTGTATAAATCCAATACTCCCAATTTCCAGTCATCAATGACGGAATAATTGCCGTAGCAATAGCTGCTGCTACTACAAATGGGGTGTACACTCTGGCAAACTTTGTGATAAATCTATCAATCTTTGGCTTGCTGGCAGCGGCATTCTCTACCGAATCCATAATTCTTGATACCATCGACTCCTCTAAGACTTTTTCTACTCTCATCTTTACCACACCAGATAAATTCATACAACCGGAAATTACAGATTGGCTTTCTTTTACGCTGCTGGGTACTGGTTCACCTGTAATCGGTGAAGTATCAATTCTGGTTTCTCCTTCCACAAGCACACCATCTAACGGAATTCTTTCCCCCGGCTTAATCAGAATGATATCCCCTACCTTTGCCGCCTCTGCCGGAATTACTTTGGTGGTACTTCCTCTAACTAATGTTACGTTTTCGGCTTTCATATCAATGGTTTCCATGATCTGACTTCTGCTCTTTGCTACAGCTTTATGTTCGAATAATTCTCCAATGCGGTAGAACAGCATAACTCCCACTGCTTCCGGATATTCCCGAATGGCAAAAGCTCCCAGCGTTGCAATACTCATCAGGAAATTTTCATCAAATACTTTTCCTTTAAATAAATTTTTCACCGCAGTTAACAATATCTCACCGCCAAGCACCAGATAACCTGCAATGAAAGCTATCAGCGATACCATTTCTATTTTTTCATCGGTTAATAAACCTATAACAAATAATACAGCACCTATCACAATACTGAAAAGTTCTTTCTTTTCCTCTTGCTTTTCTTCCTTGCGTTTTTCTTTCACACTCTTATTGTCTCTTGCCTTTACCAACACTTCCGGCTCAATGGAGGAGCAGATTTCCTGAAATTTTGGAAGCAGCTGCTTCGGATCACTACCTGTTACACGCAACTGTCTGGTTGCAAAGGTGATGGTTGCTGTATGAACTTCCGGAAGCTCATTAATTTTTGCTTCCATTTTTGCCGCACAATTGGCACACCCAAGGTTTTCCAAAATAAAAATTTCTTTCTTATACTTTCCCCCTTCCAAATCGCATTCACAGCGCTCTAATGGTTTGCCGCACTTTTCGCAGTGCTTCTCTGCCTTTTGGCACTCCTTCTGAGTATGATGATATGAGTGATCATAGCCGTAAGATTCTCCGTGCTCATGATCATGTCCATGACCGCAAGACTCATGCTGATGGTGAGAATGTTCATGATGGTGATGTTTTACTTCTTCTTTCTGCATAAAAATCCCTCTTTTCTTTGATTTTTTATTCAATGCCCTAATATGTATTTTTCTTTTTATATGAACAACTATTCACATGTTCATATAACCATATTTTTACGTAAATGTCAAGTACCTTCATAAAATTCTTTTAAAAAATGCAACAGGATGTCCTGATAACCTTCAAGGCCGAACTGATACTAATAAATTGTTATAAAAAATCCACTATACTAATATCTATGATTAGCATAGTGGATTCTAGGTCAAATTACAATTTTCTTGTGACTGCAATCCTGTATCTTTATGGCTATTGTAAAAATTGTTTCTCCAACAGTTTTATTCCCGTTTTAGTTCGAAAGATTTTTTCCTTCACCTGTTCTATGGCTTTCCTGCTTAATTTATCTTCAGCGGCATTTACCAGAAAATCTGCTTCTATCAGTATCCGGTAATCTACATCATCCACTTTATCATATGTATGATGATGACCAATCAGAAATTTTATCCTTTCCACCTGTTCTTTTGGAAAATCAAGTTTCTTTAACATTTTTTCAGCCTCTAAAGGACCTTCCAGTTCCTGATAATTTCCTGCCGATGAGTGATATTTTTCTTCACTCACCTTAATTCCGATATCATGCATCAATGCAGTTACTTCTAATATGTATTGTGTTTCCTCCGGTATATTTTCCAGTTCTCCAATGGTTTTTGCATAACCATATACCTTTAAAAAGTGGGCAATTCTTTTGGTGTCGGTACCGAAATATAAAATCATCTCTTCTGCTATTTTTCCTATCGTTGTCATAATCCGCCTCCTTGGTTATCCCTACAAGTCTACCACAATAGGTTCATGATTGACTGCCGGAAGAAATTTTTTCAATACTTCTTTTGTCTTTAATTTTATGCTGGAAGTATTTATGCAAGGATGACATCCTAAAAATTCGCTTTCTAAGATCTCCCGATCCATTAAAAGCTGCACTTTTCTCTGATTATCATTCATTAAACCTAATATGCTGACAGAACCCGGTGTTAAGTTCAACAATTCCTTCATATACTCCGGCTTTCCAAAAGAAAGTCTGGAAGAACCAATTTGCTTTGATACTGTCTTAGTGTCAAACTTTTTCTTTCCCGGCATCATAAGCAGATAGAATTTTGTCTTTTGGGAATTACACAAAAAGAGATTTTTACAGATTTCAATACCCAAAAGCCGGTCTACACCTTTACAGTCCTCCACTGTCATAAGTACTTCGTGATCCACTCTTGCATACTCCATCTGCAATTCGTCCAACAAGTCATACACTGCAATTTCCTTATCCAACCTATCTTCTGTGTCGACCGGTCTTCCATAATACACCTGTTTTGTCTCTTCCATCTGTGCCATTCCCTTCAGTCCTTCCTAACATTACTAAAATCCTGACTTTTCCCTGCATTCTTAAAAAGCTGCTGATTAACATCTCTCAGCCATTGTTTTATTAACTATTTATTAATTTTTTATTATATAGCAGCTACTTATTATTGTCAACCTGTGCAATTCCATTTGCACGACAAACGCATGAATTGTTATATCCTCTCCAGCACCGTCTTTTCATTTTTTAAAAACTAATCACTTCCTCCAAATACCTTATTGGAAGCAGACTTATAACAAATCTTTTCTTATTTAATGATA
>CASEML010000130.1 GCA_949289145.1 uncultured Eubacteriales bacterium
CAGTCTACAATATAATCACCTACTTTAAATGGTTTCAAAAGCAGAATTAAAACACCTCCGGCAAAATTTGACAAACTTCCCTGTAATGCAAGACCCACTGCCACACCCGCAGAACCTACAATGGTAATGATAGAAGTAGTCTGAATACCAAGCATCCCTGCAACAGTCATAATTAATATTAAGTATAACCCTACTCTAAGCAGAGAATCAACAAACTGTTCCACTCCTTTGTCCACACTGGAACGCTGCAGGGAACGTCTGACAATCTTACGAATCAGCTTGATTAATTTAGAGCCAATTATAAGTACAATAATTGCAATCAACAGTGTGATTCCAAAATGAATTATGTCTGGAATATACCCTTTCAGAGTTTCCATAACCACACTGGGCTGTACATCTTCAATATTAATGTTTGCCAATTCATCTACCTGTTCCTGAATATTTTCCTGTGCGACTGTTCCTGTCAATAACATGGTGTCCTCCTTTTGCATGGCTTTCTATAATATTTCATTGGTTTTACTGATTTACTTTTTTAAAAATGGAAACACTTAAAGGTGCTAATTTAATGCGCAGAGAATACTCCCGCTCGTCACATGGATCTTTTTGGGCAATTTTTTTATTGGCGTTTACCGCGCCGGTTCCGCCAAAACGGTTATCATCACTGTTGAAAATTTCCTGATATTCTCCCTTGTACGGAACACCAATCTTATAATTTTCCCGTAATACCGGAGTAAAATTGCATACAATTAACAATTCTTCACCTGGCTTTTTGCCTTTTCGCAGGAAAGATACCATTGTTTCATTGATGGAGGTATTATTGATCCATTCCAGACCATCCATTTCTTCCTCTAATTCATACATAGCAGGATATGTTCGGTATATTTCATTTAGAACAGAAATCATCTGCATCACACCGGCATGTTTCTTTTTCTTCAACAGCTTCCATTCTGGTTCCACGCTTTCACACCATTCCAGTTCTCCTGCTATTTCATTGCCCATAAACTGCAGCTTCTTTCCCGGATGAACCATCTGATAAGCATACATAAGTCTTAAATTATGGAACTTGTCCTCTTCGTTTCCTGCCATTTTATTCCACATAGAATGCTTTCCATGAACCACTTCATCATGAGAAAATGGAAGCAGGTAATGTTCCATATAAGCATACACAGCAGTATTTAAAAACTCATTATAAATACCTTTGCGGAATAAAGGATCACAGCCAAAAAATTCAAAGCATTTATTCATAAACTGGAAATTCCAGCGGTAATCAAACCCCAACCCTTCCTCTTCCAAATTTCCGGTAACGTTTCCAAACAGTGTAGATTCTTCTGCAATCATTAATACATTTGGATTCCGTTTTTTCATAATGGAGTTTAAGTGCTTGATAAATTCTATGGCTTCTAAATTTTCGCTGCCTCCATAAATGTTTGGGGTCCATTCACCTTCCGAACGGTCATAATCTAAATACAACATAGCAGAAACGGCATCCACACGCAATCCGTCTGCGTGAAACTGTTCTACCCAGTACAGTGCATTGGCAATCAGAAAGTTGCTAACCTCCCGTTTTCCGTAATCAAAAGCATAGGTACCCCAGCGCTTATGCTCTCGTTTATTTTCCTGGGAAGGCTCATAGAGAAAATATCCATTAAAATTCACCAGTCCGTCTGCATTTTTGGGGAAATGGGCTGGAACCCAATCTAATATCACGCCAATACCCGCCTTATGCAGTTCGTCCACAAAATATTTAAAATCATTTTTATTTCCAAAACGGCTGGTAGGTGCATAATAGCCTGTAGTTTCATACCCCCATGATTCATCTAAAATGTGTTCCATTACAGGAAGCAGCTCTACATGCGTCATATTCAGAGCATTCACATGTTCAATCACCATCGGTGCCAATTCCCGGTAATTATAAAAGGACTTTTTGCCTTTTCTTTTAAAGGAGCCAAGATGCAATTCATATATGGACACAGGCTGAGTATGGTAATCAGTAATTTTTCGCTGTTCTAACCAGTTTGCGTCATTCCACACATATTCTTCTTTACAACTAACCAGCGAGCAGGAGTTAGGACGAACTTCAAATGCACTGGCATAAGGATCTGACTTTAAGAGCACCAGCCCGCCCCGCATCTTAACTTCAAATTTATACAAATCCCCCTCCGTTATTTCAGGAACAAATAACTCAAAAATATCACTATCGCCCACACGATTCATCTGATGGCGCCTGCCATCCCACTGATTAAATTCACCAACCACACTGACACGGATCGCTTTTGGCACCCAAACAGCAAAGTTTACCCCTTCTATTCCCTGACGTTCCATTGGATGTGCACCAAGTTTTTCATATATTTCATAATGAGTGCCTGACTGAAATCTCATGCAGTCCTCTCCGGAAATGATTGGCTCAAAGCAGTAAGGATCCAGCATCTGCCGTTCTATTCCGTCTTCTGTAACTATCAAAGTATAGTCACCCACCTTTTTCTTTCCTCGAATAAATACAGCAAAAAATCCTTCTTCATCTGCCAGTTCCATATCATAGATTTTTCTGGAATCTTTAAACTTTACTTTGACGGCGGACGCCTGCGGCTGAAAGGTCTGTATCAGAACACCTTTACTTAATTTAAATCCCCCTAATATAGTCTGCGGCTTATCTTCTTCAGAATAAACCACGGATTCTATTCCCGGCCAGTCCATTAATTCATATAGTTTATCTGTCATAGTTTTTCCTCCCAAAGTTTCTGCTACAAAACCCTTATTTTTATCTGTCCGTTTTCCAGCATATATATTTATAATACTATATTCCACATGCTTTTTCAACTTGAATAGTTTTCTAAAAAATCATATACCTCTCTTAATCCGTTCATGTATTTTCCATTTTGAATCTGCTCCTGAATATCTTCCGGCAGCTTATGATAATAAATGTCTGTGTCGGTATAAATTTCTCCTGATTCTGCCACACAAATGACAATTTTCCCCTGATCGTCTATTTTTGCCACATATTCCCAGTCATAAAACCCTTTGTTGTATGTTTTACGAAGAACCACCTTATTTTCTGAAAAATATACCAATGAGAAACCAGTGAATCCTAAATCCATATCCTCGCTGTTTGGATTTTTTTCGTAAGCCTTCACTTTTTCCATCAGTTCTGCTCTAGTCAGCCCAACATATTCTGCTGGCATAGTAAGCTTTTCTTCGGTAAGTTCATACGTAACTGCATTGTATTTTTCCAAAATATATACAGTTTGGTCAGAAGTGTAATTTGTGGTATTTGCATCTGCCTCTAAAATATCCTCATTTTGTTGTGTCACGTCTTCTTTTGTCTTCTCCTGAATAAAAACATAGCTTCCAAAATAGGCAAAGCAGCCAAGAGCCAAAAACAAAAGAAAGCTGATAATATAGGTCTTTTTCATAAATAGTCTCCTTTTTTACCTATAGTATCAGCTTAAATTTGCTGGTTTATACAATTTTTTCCATGTAATTTTACATCAAATGAAACTTTTTCGCAATTTTAATAATAATAGTTCCCTTGGGAAGAGATGATAACTCTTCCTCCGTAAATCCTTTCATCAACAGCAATATCACAGCATATACCACTACAGCTACGATAAATGCCACAATAAAGCTTATAGTGTTGCTGCCTGTCAGTTTTTCCATGCCAAAATAAATACCAAAAGCTACAATTCCCATAATCACTGAAGATATCAATGGCACAATGAAGCTTTTGTAAATTTCCTGACGATATCCGGTGGTCTTTTTAATATCCCATGCATTTAATACACACATAATCAGGGCGAACACCACATTTCCAATAACAATGGCATAAATATTCAAATTAGTAAACTCTAACATAAGATAGACCATGATAACATGAAGCACAAGGGAAATAAATGCATTTCTTACCGGCACTTTCATTCGGTTTAGTCCCTGCAAAATTCCATTGGACAAGGTAGATAGAGAATAAAATACCACCGCTACAGAACCCACCATAAGAAGGTTTGCAGGAAGTTCTCTGCTATCATTAAACAGTAATTGCAGAATAGGTGAACCTAATACTGCAAGCCCAACCGTACATGGAAAAGCAATCACCATAATAAAGCGAATGGATATATTGATCTTTTTGTTCACCAACTTCCTATCCCTCACCGCTACTGCTGCTGTCAAGCTTGGAATGGTTGAAGCAGCCATAGCACTGGCAATAGATACCGGAACATTTACCAATAAACGATACTTTCCAGTAAACACTCCAAATAATTCGGTGTAATTTTCTACCCCCTTCCGATTCATCACATTACTGAAGATAGTCTGGTCAATGAATACACTGGAATTGTATACTGCAGTACTGAGAATAATCGGTACAATTGTCGAAAACAGTACCATATATATTTGTCCATAACTATCAGTCTGAACGGTTCTGTCTTTCACCATTCTTCTTTTTAGCACTCTTTTATATATCATCATCATAAAAAGAAGGAAAAACAGACCAAACACCGCACCGCCTAAAGTTCCTAATGTGCTTCCTGCCGCACCGTAAGCTGCTGCATAATCCTCATTCTGCAGAACCTGTGCCACCTTACTTCCATAAGCAAATAAATAATAGGCCGCAATGACACTGACAAAGGCATTGACAATCTGTTCTATAATCTGTGACACCGCAGTAGGCATCATGGTACCCAACCCTTGAAAGTACCCACGGATAACTCCCATAATTGCCACAATGAGAATCGTAGGTGCCAGCACACGCAAAGATAGTGCAATCATGCTGTCTTTCATAATAGTTCCCGCGATAAAATCTGCCAGCAGGAAAGTGATGGAAGCAGCCAATGCCCCTATCACAATGGAAAAGAATAAACCTGCCTTAAAAATTTTATATGCGTTCTTATGCTGCCCCTGATGAGTTTTTGCTGCTACTAATTTTGATATGGCAGTAGGCAGCGAATATGATGAAATTAGTAACATCATGGAATATACTTCAAAAGCGAATCCATATAGTCCGTTTCCATAATCTCCAATAACACGTGTTACCGGAACTCTGTATATCAGCCCTATAATGCGAGCCAGAATAGAAGCTGTCGCAAGGATACTTCCCTGAACTACAAATCCCGTAGCACTTTCTTTTTTCCTTCCCATATTTTATCTCCTGTCATTATTTTTCTATTATCTGGTAATATTTAATCCGGTCAGAATTTCTTCCTGCTTTTGAAACATTACTTTTTCTTCTTCCTCCTCCATGTGGTCATACCCCATTAAGTGTAGCATACTGTGAGCCACAAGGAAAGCATATTCTCTCTTAGCAGAATGTCCATACTGTTCCGCCTGCTCCTTAACCTTATCCAGAGAAATAATAATATCTCCCAACAGCAGTTCGCCGCTTTCCGGGTGAAAACATTCCGGCTGTTCTTTCTCTAAAAAGTCAAAGTTTCCCGGTATCCGGTATTCTGCCATGGGAAATGATAATACATCCGTAGGACGATCTATTTCCCTGCATTCTCTGTTAATCCGCTGGATTCCGTCATTATCTGTAAGTATAATGGTAACCTCGCTCTCATATGGACAATCTTCATATTCCAAAGCAGCCTCTATGACAGTTTCTGCCAGTTCTTTATAATTTATTCCCAAATCCAGTTTATATTCCTGTTCCAGACAAATAGTCACTTATGTTCTTCCTTTCTATGGTTCTGTTGGTATTTTGCACAATTCTCCAATTACAAATTCCTTCAGTGTGATATAATCTTTTACAGAAATTTCAGCCAAATTCAATATTCCTCTGTGAAATCGCTGATTCATCACAGCTTCTAGATAATGTCGTTCTGCCTGCTCTCCGGCGAATTTTGCTTCTTTTGCCAGTACTAATGTTTCTGTTACTAGGATGATAGCAGCTTCCCGGGTTAAAGGTCTTTCTGTATCTTTTGCCAACGATAAGACAATATCTGTCACACTTTGGGGAAATTTCCGCCAGTAAGCAGTCTCAATAAAAGCATCTGTAAAATTTTTTCCTAAAGTTCTTGCATAATTATAATAGTATACACTGCATTTTGTCAAAAGAGGATCTGCCTCAATAATTTCTGCTGCCCGCTCCGCTATGTTAGAGGAAAAAGCTGCATGAGCATATACTTTCTTTTTATGTTTTATCATGGCATCCATTAGTTCATAGTTCGTTGAAAGCATTTGCAACATAATATTGTTTTCCTTATTTCTTGAATTATAAAAATATGGCAATACCACAATAAGGGATAATATATTTATTACACCCCCAAGAAGAATGTGTGCCAATATAGAAACATTAATCCGCTCGGTTTTAAAAAATACATAAACACACATGGTAAGTACAAAAGTGCAGAACAATGTAACCATTCCCGGTATCACCTGCTTTTTCTTTACCATGGAGCGACTCATATAACTGCCTACAATTCCTATGATCAAATAAAATACCAGTACCTCTATCTCTATTCCGTCCCACAGAAAAACAAGGCTTAGTACCACTGCATTTGCTGCAATGGCAGGTCCCACACCAGCTACAATCCCCATGATTACCGGCAGAACCAATATGGTATCACAGTATTCTGGTTCGTACAGCATGGCTATACCAATAAGTAGTCCAAGTCCATACACTGCCCATACTTCCACGAGAGAAAACCGCTTATACAATTCCCTGTTAAAATACTCTGCTGCCAAAGCCACTAGAAATGCTGTACACAACACCAAAGACAAAGCAGTAACTGCCATGGTTCTCTGTATGCTCATATCTCTAACATAAAATGATACGAATGCGGCACAGAACAGAGTTTCTAAATACATAAGAAACACCAGCAGCTTATTGTGCTTTTTCAGTTTCTTTATCATTTTGTAAGTCCCCTTGTCTTTGTTTTCGCGTGTTGTTTCGTCTCATAATCCTCATATGCCTTAACAATTTTTTGTACCAGCGGATGCCTTACCACATCTTTGCTTGTAAGAGTACAAAAAGCAATATCGTCAATCTTCTTTAGCACGCGTTCTGCTACCTCCAGACCGGATTTCTGACCGGTAGGCAGGTCTTTCTGGGTGATATCACCGGTTACTACGACCTTGGAACCAAAACCGATTCTTGTAAGAAACATTTTCATCTGTGCCGGTGTGGTATTCTGAGCTTCATCCAAAATAATAAATGCATTATCTAGGGTACGCCCCCTCATATATGCAAGCGGTGCTACTTCAATTAAGCCTTTTTCCATATTTTTCATGAAACTGTCTGCTCCCATAATCTGATAGAGTGCATCGTACAGCGGTCTTAAATAAGGATCCACCTTGCTCTGCAAATCTCCCGGTAAAAACCCAAGCTTTTCTCCAGCTTCAATGGCAGGTCTGGTGAGAATAATACGGCTGACTTCATCACTTTTAAATGCCTGAATTGCCATGGCCATGGCAAGATAAGTTTTTCCTGTTCCCGCAGGACCGGCACCGAATACAATCATTTTTTCACGAATAGCATCTACATAAGCCTTCTGTCCCAGTGTTTTAGGTTTGATTGGTTTTCCCTGTATGGTGTGGCAGATCAAATCCTTTTCAATTTCTAATACTTCATTTTCCTTTTCTTCAAAGGAAAGTGATAAAATATAATCCACATTCTGCTCTGTAATGGTATTTCCCCGTAAGGAAAGTGCAATGAGATTTTCAAATATTTTTTTTGCCTTTTCCACCGCCCTTTCTTCCCCCATTACGTGAATTCCCTCACCTCTGGTCACTATGGTAACATTTAAAGTTTTTTCAATTTTCTTAATATAATTGTCGAACTGTCCGAATACATTTTTCATATGTTCCATAGGCACGTTAATTATCGTTTCCTGTTTCTCCATCTATTTCATTGTCCTTTCCACTAACTTCCAATTCTATGATCGATGCTTTTTTACGAATTCCAAGCTGCTCAATCACCACCAGATTTCCGCTTGCTCTGCATTCCGTCTGGTCTATGTCTATTGTAACATTATTTTCCTGAATTTGAACCCCCTTTTCTTTTAAAGTTTCAATAAATTTTAAAAGGCGCTGTTTTGCCTTTTCTTCTGCCTGGCTTTTGGTATACTTACTGTCAGTTACTTTTTCTTCAAATACCTGAACCGTTCCCACAGAAAAAGGCAGATAAAAATTCTCACCCAGCTTTAACTGATTGATATCCGAAAGTATATGATAATTTTTATATTTTATCTTATTTTTTCCAAGAAAAATAGATTTTTCATGAATTTTAAGATAAATTCCTTTTTGGACATTTCCAGTATCCTCATGTTTTTGATATTCTAACTTAAAACTATCAGTATATTTATATATGGTCTTTCCATAGATATCAGCATCTGCTGCCACATACTGGTAATTTATAATTTCGCCGGCATCGTCTGTAATGGGAAGGGCACCTCCCACCAGCATATCTCCCTGCTTTACCACATCTCCAGCTTTTACATAAGGGGTGCCATTTCGGGTGACAATGCTAGTAATAATAGCTTCTTTATCTGCAAATAAGTCACTGGCTTCCTTTTCGCCGATATTAGCAATGGATGTATCCGTATTTTCCTGCACATCTATGATCAGTCGAGTGCCCCGCAGTTTTACAGAAGTCCAAATAATATCATTATAGTTTGTTCGAAGCAGTGTTTCGATTTCTTCACAGTTTACTTTATTTTTTCGCATACCGTGAGCTATATCATTTTCCTCTAAAAAGCTTAACAGTACGTCGGTAGTTCTGGCATGGTTTCCGTTAATTTCAATCTGCCATACATAAAGGGATAAGATATATACAAATACTGCACAAAGAAGTATTCCTGCAAAAAACATCTTTCTCTTTCTGTATTTATATAAAAAGAAAGGAAATCCTTTTTTTTCAACTACCTTGATTTTTACATTGGTTTTTCGAATAATATTTTTTAATTCTTTAAAAGCCTTCAGGCTTAAATACATTTCATATTCGTCATCAACCCGGATAATTTGCCAGATAAGAATATTATTATTGCTGCACAAATTTAAAAAGCGTTCCGGTGAACCACCTTTCAGCCGTATACGTACATACCCTTTTAAATAGTTTAAGAATGTAATCAAAAGAGTTTCCGCCTTCCTTCGGCTTTCTAAACACTATATGCATGATGCAGGAGTTTCATGCATATAGTTAAGTAACGAATTTTTCCTTAAGGAGCCGGTTATTATGAAACAAAAATTAAAAGCAGAACTTACGGAATCTTTTCATTTACCAAAAGATTTAATGTTTGGTGCAGTAATCGTAACTGCCACCGGTGACCGGGAAGTGTATGTGGAAAATTACAAAGGAATCATGGAATATTTGGATGATAAAATTAAGCTGCAAACAAAGACCTGTTATCTGACCATTACAGGAAAAAATCTCGTCATCAGCTATTACACCAACGACGAGATGAAAATTACAGGAATTATCCAGAGTATTCGTTACTCCTGAATCACATATTTAATCAACGGTTCTTTTGCTACAGGTTTTTCAGAAAAAGAAACTGCTTCTAAAAATCTTTGCTTTGCAGGAAGTATTTTTTCTTCCGCATTGGCATACAACAAAGCGATAGTTTCTCCTTTCGATATCTTATCTCCCGTTTTTTTCATTAATCGGAAACCGGCGGAGTAATCCAAGGCACTTTCCTTCGTTTCTCTGCCGGCACCTAGCATAAGAGATGCCATACCAACTTCTTCTGCCTGAATACAGGATATATATCCGGATTCAGGAGCCTTTACTTCCTCTATATACTTTACATGGAGCAATCTTTTGGTATCTTTGACCTCATCTACATCGCCGCCCTGAGCTGCCACAAAACTTAAAAATTTCTGATAAGCAGAACGATTCTTAAGTACTTCCGTCATTTTTTCTCTGCCCTCTTCAATTTTCCGGCATAAACCTGTTCCATACAGCATATAGGCTCCTAAGGTGATACAGAGTTCTGTCAATCGTGGCTCTCCCTGACCTTTCAATACTTCCACAGCTTCTTCCACCTCAAGGGCATTTCCTATGGCATATCCTAACGGTTCATTCATGTCAGAAATTACTGCAATCGTCTTTCTTCCGGCGCCGTTTCCAATCTTTACCATGGTTTCTGCCAGTGTTTTTGCCTCTTCTGGTGTTTTCATAAACGCACCGTTGCCACATTTTACATCCAGCACAATGGTATCTGCACCAGCGGCCAGTTTTTTACTCATAATACTGCTGGCAATCAAAGACATGTTATCCACTGTTGCCGTCACATCCCGCAGTGCATAAATTTTCTTATCTGCCGGGGCCAAATGGGCAGTCTGTCCCACCAATGCAATGCCGATTTCATTAACCTGCCTTATGAAATCCTCCTGTTCCATACTGGTATGAAAACCTGTGATGGATTCTAGTTTATCAATAGTACCTCCGGTATGTCCTAAACCTCTGCCAGACATCTTTGCAACCGGTATACCTGCTGCTGCTGCCATGGGACCTAAAATAAGAGAAACTTTGTCACCTACGCCTCCGGTACTATGTTTATCACATTTTACGCCATGAATTCCAGATAAGTCAAGGGTCTCGCCGCTTTCTGCCATTACCATGGTCAGATCAAGAGTCTCTTGTTCGTTCATCCCTTGAAAATAAATTGCCATCATCATGGCTGCCATCTGATAATCAGGGATTTTCCCTTCTGTAAATCCCATAACCATGTATTGGATCTCTTTGTGGTTTAATACACCACCGTTTCTTTTTTTCATAATCAAGTCATACATCCTCATTACAGACTCCTCCTACGATAAATTTATAAAGTATAGTAAACAATAATAATCATGACCGCCCGTCAAACGGGCGGTTTGCTCTGAGGCTATAAGCCTCTGTTACCGGCCAGCGCCTAAAGACGCTGGCTTTCACTTTGTTCAAG